>CANETR010000021.1 GCA_947441325.1 Saprospiraceae bacterium | reverse complement strand
TGGTTGGTTTTCATTGCCTATATGATTGGCTTGTCAATAGGTGTTCACTTATTGAGCCTTTTGGCTATACCTTTCATGACCCTGCTATACTATTACAAAAAGAAGCATGTAAGGGAAATGACAATGAGCTCCACATCGGTTTATGCTGTGTTGGGTTTTGCATTACTTATTGGCATGCAGTTCGTTAGCTTTTTGCCAGTTTGGGCCCATGTTCTATTTGGATTAGCTATTCCAGCCATTTACGTAGTAGCCTACATGCAAACCAAAATGGAAGAAAAAAAGGCATGGTTGAATATTGCTATCTATTCTCTTGTGGGCTTCGTGCTCCTTATATTCATGCAAGCCATTTTTATTCCTAAAATCCCAGAAATTGCTGCTGGTTTTGACTATACCTTTGTCAATGATTTCGGATTAGGCCTTGGATCAGGAATGATGTTCTTTTTATTGATACTTGTTGCTGCAGTTGTTGTTGGATTATATCTCAGTCAACAAAGAAAAATGTATGGTCTTCAGCTTATCATGATGATGTTTGCAATGGCACTTATGGGCTTTAGCACCTATGCTTCTATCGTCATTCGTGCCCAGGCCAATACGCCTATTAATATGAACAATCCGAGTGACCCATACAGCCTCCTCTCCTATATCAATCGTGAGCAGTATGGCGAACGCCCTCTTTCATACGGTCCTCATTTTGCAGCTGAACAGATTGGTTATATAAACAAAGGTAAATCTTACAGACCCGTAAAAAATGCTAACGGTTCATTCAGCTATCAGCCTGTTTCAGAAAAAGGAGACTACCGTTACAACCAAAATGATATGATGCTCTTTCCTCGTTTAGGACATATGGACGAAAACAGAGAAAGACAATACAGAGCATGGCTAGATCTGCCAGAGGGCAAACCAACCATGACACATAATCTAGATTTCTTTTTCCGTTATCAGATTGGATGGATGTACTTCCGCTATTTTATGTGGAATTTTGCAGGTCGTCAAAATGCGCAACAGGGTTATAACGCATCTGAACCACATAAAGGAAATTGGATTAGTGGCATTAGTTTTATAGATGGTCCACGCCTTATTCCACAAGAAGACCTGCCTTCAAGCCTGAAAGATCAGGGTAGTAATGCATATTATTTCTTACCACTTATTTTTGGCTTGCTTGGACTCTTGTTCCATATTGCACGCCGTCCCCAGGATGCACTTGCAGTAGGTATTCTATTCCTGGTTACCGGTGTTGCCATCATTGTATTTTCCAATCAGCCACCGGGTGAACCTCGCGAGCGCGATTACGTACTTGTAGGTTCTATCTTTACCTATTGTATCTGGATAGGTATGGGTGTGGCAAGTATTTACAGCGGGTTAAAATCTTATTTGAACAATGCACCATTAAGAGCAGGGCTTGCAACTTCTCTAATTTTGATTGCACCTATTATTATGGGTTTCCAAAACTGGGACGACAATTCTCGTGCAAATCATACCGGTGCCAGAGATTATGCTAATAATTTCTTGCAGTCTTGTGCTCCAAATGCGATTATCTTTACTTACGGAGATAATGACACCTACCCACTTTGGTACGCACAGGAAGTAGAAGGCATTCGTACCGATGTACGTGTTGTCAACTTCAGCCTTTTGGCTGTCGATTGGTACATTGAACAATTGCGCCGAAAAATGAACGATTCGGATGCTATACCAATGACTATATCGAAAGATGCTTACAGAGGTTCGGCACGAAATGCAATGCCTGTACAGCCGAGTAGAGCATCGATGTCGATGTACGATGTCATCAAGTTTATGGGTGGAAGCAATCCAGTCCAGGGCGCACCAAGTTATGTGCCTACTAGCGACTTTTATATTCAAATTAACAAGGATGAAATCAGAAGGAATAAAGCTGTTCCTGCATCAGTTCCAGATGAGCAGATTGTGGATAGAATGGATTTCAAACTAGGTGAATCTCGTGTGATTTACAAGGATGATGTTGCGCTTTATGATATCATTGCTACGAATGCTGCCAATGGATGGAAAAGACCAATCTATTTTGCAGTGACAGTACGTCCCGAGAAAATTGGCATTTTCAAAAATTATCTTCAGCTCGAAGGTATGGCACAAAGAATTGTTCCAATTAATACTAATGGCGGCGAAAGTGCTGGCGCAATGTCCTTGGGTCGTACCGAAATTGATACGATGTATCGCAACATAATGGAAAAATTCCGCTGGGGTGGTTTCGACAAATACAAAATGTTTGTTGATGAGAGCTACTCACCAAGTATTCAAACACAGCAGTATGCTTTCTGGCGTCTCATTATGGCATTGAAACAAATTGGAGACAAAGAGCGTGCACTGAAAGCTCTTGATCGCATGTATGAGGCATTCCCACACATGAATTTCCCGATTGATGAGTCTTACTCAAGAGTTGGCCTTAGTCTTTTCATTGAATTGGGCGCCGCTGCCAAAGCAAAGCCACATGTACTGAATATGGCAAAATCATCGGCCGAAAAACTGAAGTATTTCAGTAAACTAATTGGCGCCTACGATTTGGATGGCTTTTTAACTAATTTGAATAACTATTCCAATACAATCGAAACCAAGCGCCGCGAAATCAGCATGATTCTGCAACAGGCAGGAGGTCCCGATAATATGAATAAAGCGATGAGCGATTATGCCATGAAAAGTCAGGCAGAAATGCAAAAAGCAGAAGCCGAGAAAGAATTATTACTTAAAACATGTAAGAATCCTGTTTTGGTTAATCTTTTTGACAATGACATCATGATGGCGGTTTCCACTTCACAACAGTCTCTTGAACTAGCTTCGGAAATCGGAGATGAGGCTTTCAAAAAACAGATAGAGGATATATTTGCCCCATACAAAATTAAGGCAAAGAATCAACCCGCTCAAAAAATGCAGGTTGAAGCACCTAAAGACAGTGCAAAAAAAGACACGGTGAAGAGATAATAAGCTTTTTCAACTTAAGAAAAGAGGCTCTACAAATTGTATGAGCCTCTTTTTTTTTTAAAATTTTATGCACATTTTTTAGGTCCTAATAGTATTATTTGATTTGGCTTAATGTTTTGCACTCTATAAAATACTTCAACACTTAATTTCAAAAAAAGCAATAAGCGCTCAGCTTCCAAAGCGCTTTGTTAGGATGAAAGCCAAATGCAACAGGACTAGCTTCCTACCTATCAACCTGACCCAAATGAATCAAATTTGAAAAGATTTTTGTGTGGAGGCAACTTATTTAAAATTCTTACGTATAACTTCGGGCAGGTCTTTTTGACTTGCTGTTTTTTATTCTAAATAATTCGGAAAGTATTTTCTTTAAATTATGAATAGCAAGCATAACTTTTTAAAAAATTTATTATTTCACATCAAAGCCAAATAACTTTTTTAAGTTTCTTTACTTTCAAAGCATTCAGCATTACTTTAATACACTTGTTATATTTTTACACTAATTAAAATCAAAAAAACATTATTTATTAACAGAAATTTTTACACAATTGCACTTTCTTTTTCTTTAGTGGGCACTTTAGCTGCTCAAAATGTAGGTATCGGTACGAATGCTCCATCGAGCAAACTACATGTTACTGATGCAACAACACCCAATGCTGCAACCATCAGAGTTAGCGGCTTGTCCTCTACCACCACAGTTACTACAAATGCTGCAGATGTGATGGTTATGACTG
The DNA here is from genome assembly GCA_947441325.1 of Saprospiraceae bacterium. Taxonomy (GTDB): domain Bacteria; phylum Bacteroidota; class Bacteroidia; order Chitinophagales; family Saprospiraceae; genus Saprospira. The sequence goes on along the minus strand of CANETR010000021.1, from coordinate 7,149 downwards.
ATGCTAATGGTATTTTGCGCCGCTCAAATGAAACGGTAAAAGATGCATGGTACACTACAGGTAATGCAACAACTGCACTGCGCAGTATTGGTACAACTAGCAATCAGCCTTTTCAGTTTATCTCTAATAATATCGCCCGTGGTCGTATCAGCCCAACAGACGGTGAATTTGTTTGGGGAGCGATTGCTTCACCTTATGCAGGCGATGCACTCTGCGCAGTTGGCACTGTAGCTACCCCTTTTGCTATCAATGGTTACTCAGCCCAAAACGGCTCTGGAACCTGGGGTGAAATAACAGGAGGTACTACCAATTTCTCTGCAGTGCAGGGTGTTTATGCCGGTAGCGGCACTGGTGCTGGATCACTGGGTAATTACGCAGGTACAAACACTTCTTTAACAAGAGCTGGTGTTTATGGCATTGTTACTCAACCTACAGCAAATGCAGGAGGTGCAGGAGTATATGGATACAATAGCATTGCCACTGGAGCACAAAGAATGGGTGTTCTTGGCTATTACAGTACTACTGCTTATGGCATAGGTGTTTATGGTTTAAGCTTGGGTGGTGGAGTTATCACAGGCAATTACGATATTGCAGTGGTTGGCTGGAGAGCAAACAATGCAAACTACAGTGGTTATTTTAATGGTAATCATGTTATTGCAAACGGCACTAAATCAGCTTCTGTTCCAACTACAAAAGGCAATTAATTGCTTTATTGTATGGAGAGCCCCGAGGTGTGGTTCGAAGACTTCGGACATGCTAACCTTGTAAATGGCATTGCCGAAGTAAGCTTAGATCCAATGTATCTAGAAACAATCTTGATTGATGATGAGCATCCGATGCATGTATTCGTACAGGTTCAGGGTGAATGCGAAGATGTTTATGTTATCCCAGGCAAAACCGGATTTACCGTAAAAGAAAAGAATGGAGGTGCATCAAATGTACGTTTCTCTTATCGCTTGGTAGCAAAACGCCTTCATTTCCCTGATCACCGTTTTGGTAATGACCCGGTTTGGGGCCCTGGCGATACCCGTCAATACTCTGAGCGAGCACCAAAACGCCCACTCGATTACAACGAAATGGTAAAACAGGATGAAGAAGCAAAGAAAAACTGGAAACCAACGCCAAGTCCTGCTATCAATTATCCAGACGCACCACAGCAAGAAATAACAAGAAAAGCTGAAACTAAGTTGAAATAAACAGTAGTTTAAATATCAATAAAAGCTGCCTTCCAAAAAAAGGCAGCTTTTATTATTTTAAGTCAAATAAATTTTTAAATTCTAATGAGTATTATTTATATTTATATTCTTGATTACAATTATTTAACAATAAACTTTATTTTAACATGAAGAAAATTTTTACAACGCTTGCTTTTTTCTCGCTAACAGCTTTTCTTAGTGCTCAAAATGTGGGCATTGGCACCCCAACACCTGATGCAAGTGCCAAATTGGAAGTTACGGATGCAAATCGTGGGGTACTTATTCCAAGAATTGCTCTTACAGCAACAAATGCCGCAGCTCCTGTTACTACGCCTGCAACTTCTTTGCTTATTTACAACACAGCTACTGCAGGAACAATACCTAATAATGTCATTCCTGGTTATTACTATTGGGATGGTTTAAAATGGGTAAGATTGCTGAATGCCGAAAGCAATGACTGGAAATTAACCGGCAATGCGGGAACAGTTGCAGCAACTAACTTTATTGGTACGACAGATGCCATTGATTTTGTGACAAGAACCAGCAACACAGAGAGAATGCGTATTAACGCAGCAGGTAATGTTGGAATAGGTACAACTGCTCCTGTTTCAAAACTGGAAGTATCGAGCGGTGCTTTGGCAGATGCCATTTTTGGACACAGTAATAATGTAGGTGGTTATCTTGGTCGTGAAACCAATATCACCTTTGGCACACCGTTGCAAACGCTACAGGGCGCGGGTGTATATGCCAACAATCCTGCTGCAGGTTATACTAGTATCTTTGCACAATCTGCAGGTGCAGCTACAGTGGCAGCAAACATTGCTTTTTCCGATGTTTGGATGGCTTCATACAACTATGTTCAAAATGCTTCTGCTACTTATAATCCAAGTGCAAATTATAACCAGTTAAATATTACCAGTACAACCCTTGCAGGCAACCAAATTGCATTGCGTGGCTTCTTAGACCGTGCTGTTACAGGCAACCCTGGTTATTCAATTGGTGTACAAGGATTGGCCAACTCAACAAGTCAGGATGCCTTTGGTGTTCAGGGTCTGGCTTTCTCCAATTCAACAACAAGAGCCGGTGGTTATTTCGAAGCGCTTACCTATGCAGGCGCATCTCAAGCTTATGCTTATGTAGGAACTAGTGTTGGGGGTATCAACAGAAAAATTACCGGTACAAATGCTGTTTCTGAGATTATTCCTACACCCAATCATGGTCGTATTACGATGACTGCACCTGAATCACCAGAATACTGGTATCAGGATTATGGCACTGCCGAAATGATAAATGGTCGTGCACATGTGGATATTGATCCTATTTTGGCTGATATTGTCATCATTGATGCGCAGAATCCTATTCGTGCCTTTTTTACTCCCCAAGATATGCTCAATTTTAACGGGGCTGCTATTACAAATCAAAGCAGCACTGGATTTGATATTGTAGAATTAAATGGCGGAAGAAATAATGGAAAAGTACAATACCAGATAATTGTAAGACCTAAAACCGGTTATGGCGAAGGTCGTTTCCCGCAAGCTGCTGGTCCTGCATACCTTAAAGCTGACAAGGAACCAACTGCAGCTAAAGCTAAAAATCAACCAAATGATGGCCGCACTATTTTCTACTGGCCAGCCGACCATGATGTTTACAAATACAATCCTGAAGATCACGTACCTGTTGGAGATGTAATTCCTGCGGGACCAAATGCCGGAAAAGTAAAATTAGGCAATGGCAAGTACAGCGATGGCTTACCTGCTCAAATACCTTCTACAGAAAAATAATCAGAAATAATTATTCAAAAACAGGCTGTTCAAAAATGAGCAGCCTGTTTTTTTGTTTCTGGGGTTTTGTCCAATGACAAAATATTTAGCTATAAATAATTACTTTTGTGCTATAAATCTATTTATGGAATCGACCTTATTTGTGATAAGACGGGTGTACAGACTTAAAGCGACTCAAATACTGCTCAAATTGGCTTTATTTGCGGGGCTACTGTTGCTCTTATTTTATCAATTGAGGGAAGGATTAGAGCGTATGCCTGCCAAGGATGATCTATATTTTTGGCAAAAAGGTTTAACCATAGCTGAAACAGCTTTTCTGCTATTTGCAATCATACTTATGCCGCTGAATTGGGCGCTCGAAGGATTAAAATGGCAGGCACTGATGCCTGCAAATAACAAAATTGGCTTTACAAAGATGTCAAAAGCAGTTCTATCAGGACTGACATTTTCACTTTTCACCCCAAATAGAATTGGGGAGTATGGCGGCAGAGTACTTTTTGTAACATCTGAACAGCGGCTTCAAACGGTATTTGCTACGGTAAAAGGTTCAATCGCTCAATGGATAGCCATATTAGGTGGCGGAATTTTTGGCATAATTGCTATAATTTGTAGCTCTGCTCATGAAGAAGCCATTGGACTTGCTTATTACCTTTTGGTATTTGCTGCAATCATTCTGGTGTTGATGTCAATTTTTTATTTCAAAATGAGTAGCCTGCTTAAAACTATAGTTCGAATTCCTTACTTAAAAAAATTTGCTGCAAAGTTAAACGACAAAGAAATTTTAAAATATTCGAATAGCACTTTACTAAAAACACTGGCTTTTGCAATGCTTCGTTATATTATTTACAGCTTGCAATATTTATTGATTATCAAAGCATTCGGTATTAACAACGACCTTTTGATTAGCTTGTCGGCTATTTCAGTAATTTATTTATTACAAACAGGTTTGCCTATACCTCCTACATTTGGACTCATTGCCAGGGGAAGCATTGCGGTATGGATATTTGGGATGCTGGGAAATGAAGATTTTTATCAGCAGAGCAGTATTTTGGCAGCCACCTTTAGTCTTTGGTGCATTAACTTGTTTATACCGGCACTCTTGGGTAGCTATTTCATCGCCTCAAGAATTGGCAAGACAAATTTGTCAAAGGATCAATAGTCTTTCAAGAGGCCCTCTGCGAGCCATTCAGCCAAAAACTGTCTGTTCTGCGGCAGGACTATTCGTTTTCTGTCCTGAGCATTCTGAATATTGGCTACTTCGATAAATACTGTAGTTGGAATTGCTTCGCGCAAAACATGCAGGTCACGTGCCGTGACTGAACCATCATATTCACCATTTTTGCGGTAAATAGCATATTTGCTTTTGACGGTTTTGTAGAGTAATTCAGCCAGTGACTTTCCCATACTGCTGTTGGGGAAATGATAGAAAAACAGATCTACCCGTTGATTTGATTTTCTGGAATCGATATGAATTTCTATAGTTCGCTGATATTCAATGCCGTTGTTTTTATATTTTCTATATAGTTCATTGATGATATCTGATCGTTGTTTCAGCCTTTCTGACTGATTAATAGGAATTGTGAGCTCTCCTTTTACTACCTCATCGCTATCGCAATTGAGCAATTCATTGTCCCTGATTCCATCTTCATCGCGCGTGATGAAATGAACAATGGCTCCGTGTCTGAGCAACTCTCTACCTAAGCGCAATGAAATATCATAAGCATATTCATCTTCACAGATTCTTTTTCCTGACTCTGTGGCCATTGCGCCAGGATCGGGACCACCATGACCCGAAACAATATAATAAACAGCACCCGCTAAACTTTTATCCTCAAGTGGAACCTCGGCATATTTGTTACCGAAAATCTCAAAAGATCGATCATTGGGTACAAATTCTTCGCGATTGCTATTGTTACAGGCAAGTAAGTGATGCGGACACCACAGTTCTTTTGAGCCAACCCTATGGTCCTCAGGTTTAAGCTTGAAACTGCACATACTGCGGTTGTAGCGCTCTACCTGTTTGGCAAGATAGCTATCCTGTCTATTTAGACTACTCTCAATTGAATTGCCATCGTAAACGTATTTTTCAATCGGCAGCAGGTAAGTTTTATCTGTAATAAGATATGATTTCAAAGTTAATTTATTCAACTCACAAAACCGATCAATATTGCATTGTGAACGATCTAAACCATAACGACCAAGAAGAACATAAATCCCATCTCCCGATTTTGCCTTTACACGTACATATTGATTTTGCCCCTTAACAAAATATGGCGCAAAAGTTAGCATCAAAATATATATGTGTATAAACCTCATGAACTGAGCGAATGAAAAGCAATGATTTTAGCGCAAAAAGTAAAATTGGACTTAAACAAATCCTTGTGTATAGATACAAAAATACAAAATCTAATTCAGAACTTTATCAATGAAGCCTAATAATCCTCGATTACATATAATTATATCGAATCTGTTGAGTTCGTATTCTTTATTTTTTTTAATGCAGGATATAAAAGTAGAGTACTGACTACTGTAATAATAGCGCCCAATACAAATGCCGCACCCGGAAAATAAAAAACAGCGTCATTGCCTGTAAATAGGGAAAAAAGATAAGACATAACAGGTGGGCCTATGATACTCGACAGGCTTATTAATCCCGTCAGAGCACCTTGTATTTCCCCTTGTTCATTAAGCGGTATCTTATTGGATATCAAGCTTTGGATAGCAGGTTCACATATACCTCCCAAAATATAAGGCAACATAAAAATATACATCATCCAACCCTCTGTAGCAAAGGCAAATAGTATGTTACCAATTCCCATAAGCACAGAACTCAAGAGAATGGCTTTTACTATCCCGAAATAACGAATAAAGGGGTCTATGAGCACACCATTGACCAAGACTACCCAAAGTCCTATAATGCCCAAAGAAATTCCAATTTGAAATTCTGACCAGCCAAACTTTTCAATATTAAAATAGGTCCAGGTGCTTTGTACTGCATGTTGAGAGAGGTAAAAAAGGAAAAAGCCAATGACAAGCATGTGCAACTCCTTATACTTGCTCAACTGCTTAAAAGTACCCAGTGGATTTGCTCTGCGAATGTCGAATTTTCTCCTATTCTCTTTACTCAAAGATTCGGGTACAAAAAATAATCCGAAAAGGCAATTCAAAAAGGAAATAGCCGCTGCAGCAAAAAAAGGAACCCTACTGCCAAACTCTCCTAAAACTCCACCTATAAATGGCCCGATAATAAAGCCAAGTCCAAAAGCTACTCCAACTAAGCCAAAGTTTTTTGCTTTATTCTCGGGTGTACTTATATCGGCTATATATGCGGTGCCGGTTGAATAACTTGCACCCAGAATTCCGGCAATTATCCTTCCAATAAAAAACCAAAAAATATTTGGGGCAAAAGCCAAAAAAAGGTAATCGAGCGTAAAGCCGAAGAGCGAGGCAACCAAAACTCTTTTGCGCCCAAACTGATCACTTAATCCACCAATGAGTGGGGCAAACAAAAATTCGAAGGCAGCATAGCTGAACATAAGCCAACCACCATAAACCGAGGCCATACTTAAATCGCCCCCGCTCATTTCTTTCAATAGAGCCGGCAAAACAGGAATGATAATACCCAGACCAATAACATCGATAAAAATAGCAGTAAAAATAAAAGTTAACGCAACTCTGGGATTTGGCATAGAAGACAGATTTGCCTCAAAGATAGAAAAATCCGAGCTTTTGAACTATGACAACAAGATTTAAGGCATAAATTAAAAAATATCTTTACCATTGAGTATATTGGCATTTCATTAAAGTGATAATCTTATGTCAAGTAGCAAAGCTTTAAGGAACAGCCCTTTGCAAACTTTGTATTGATTAAAAAACAAGGCTGCAAATTATGCTGATTACACTATACTTGAAGATCCTAAAACTAAGAAAGACAAAAGATTATTCTACTCGGTTTAATCGATAATGATATTGAAATGCTTTAAATTTTTAACCGCAGGCAAAACAGTAAAAACCTAACAAACTGAACATGAGGCCATTATTAATCTTGTTTTTTATACTATTGTTTAAATTTGGAATCGGGGCGCAGGATTCTACATTGACTGTTAAACCCAAATTTTTTGAACCTGCAACAAAATTCAATCCGCTGCGCTTTGGCATTGTCAGTGGCGGAT
>CANETR010000020.1 GCA_947441325.1 Saprospiraceae bacterium | reverse complement strand
CAATTTTTGAGAATTTTTGGTACAGTTGCCACAGGCAGGATCCCAGAAATACACCGCAACAAAACGGGTTTTAATATCGTAAAGACTTACTGGTTTTCCGGTTTTGATATCAGTCAGATTGATAGGTTGTGCCTGCATGCCACAGAGTGCATAGCGAAGGTCATTGACATTTTCACAAATTTTTTCCAATTGTGCCGAATCAATCCACTCGGGTTTAAAAGATCCGCAGTAGTACTTATCTCCAAGATATACATACACTTTATCCATACAGATTACCTTAGAAGCGGCATACTTGTTGAGCACATGAGCAGCTGCAAACTGATACATATCCTTTGATCCCGCTTTCAGTACATTTGACAGCAAATAATCGCAGCTGATGATACAAGAATCGGGAGCCTGAACAGTAAGTTTATCGAGATAATATTCCATTTTCTGCTCAAAAACAGGGGTACGGATGAGTCTTTTGTCTCCCCAATCGAATCCATCAAAATAGTGCTCCTTGAAATAATAATAAGCGTCCACCTGACCTTTCACTTCAATTTCTTTCGGAACAGTAGGATTTTGTGAAGCCTGTATCAATTTTGAGGAAAGATAAGTTGGGTTCTTGGCAATCATATTTTTTTGATATGCCTCCACATCCTTACCCATATTTTGAAGCGTCTCCATCGATTTTGATTTTTCATCCGCCCAGGCTTTTTTCTTGTCTTCTGGTACAATAGATTTTAGCAAGGAATCGAGCTCAGCAATTCTTTTGTTTAATGTCTCACCTTCTTTGGATTTTTTTCCAAGAAAATGCAGATAGTCGACAAATACCTTATTATCGTCAGACCCTTCAATTTTAAGATTTCTTACCATGTCCCCTCCCTCTTTTACAGTAGTAAGGGTCAAATGCTGTTCCTTGTCATTAGCAATCAGGAACTCAAAATAAAAATTATCGGGTTTTGTTAGAATCAGGTAAACTCCGCCTTCAAGGACAGTATCTCTCTGGAAATTGTAGTAACCTGCGGCATCTCTGCCAACTGCTGTATCTTTTACATATGTTTTAGTACCCAGACGGTACCCGAGTATGAGGGTATCGTAACTGTAGTTTTCAATTTTGGCTTTGATGTGGTAACCTTTTTTTGAATTTGTTTTTTGCGCTGAAAGAGAAAAAGCAGTCAGAATAGAAAAAACAAAAAATGCAAGTACGCGTAAACTCATAATTTTTAATATTTAAAGTTGATTAGACTTAATTATAGGCAAAGTTAAAAAACTGTTTTGAATGCAAGATTTAAATAGGACTTAATAAAAAGTTAATCAAGTCAGATTTTGTTCAGAATCAATTCATGTGCCATTATACAACTTTGTCAAAAAAAACATTAGGCAATGCTGATACAAAATCTTCCAATGATGCAAAAACATAATCGGCTTCTTTAGTTAAGCTTTCTCTTTTTTTGTCCGATTTGTCGCCATTATCTATCCACACGCAGAGCATACCCAAGCGTTTTCCGAATTCAATATCAGTATCAGAATCGCCTACCATAACAGATTTGCTAAAGTCTATCTCTGGAAAATCTTCTTTAGCTTTCAGTGCCATTCCTGTGTTTGGTTTCCTGCATGGGGGATTCAAATAGGCAAAATCGGGACAAAAATACACCTTATTGATATGTCCGCCAGCTGTAGTAATTTCATCCAGCATGTGATTATGAATATCATTGAGATCATCCTCGGTCATCAGGCCTTTTGCAATGCCTTGCTGATTGGTCACCACCAAAACAGTTCCAAAAAATTCAGATATTTTTTTAAAAACTTCCAAATTTTTAGGCAAGAAACAAAACTCGGCACGGTTTTGGATATATCCACTACGTTTTTGAACATTTATGACTCCATCGCGATCTAAAAATAGGGTCCAATCTTTGAGATGCATAATTTGATTTGAAAATTTGGTTATAAAGACTTAGTTTTGCAAAAATAAAGAAATAAACATCGCCAAAGCGATAAAAAAAGAAATATGAAAAATTTAAACAAAAAAAGAGTTAACACGGTTTTTGGCGCATATGTAGGCGCTTTGATTGTTGGAGCAATTACTATAAATGCGCTAAGTGGCGATATCTTAATGAATATGCCATTTAATGCCAGCAAATCGGACATGGAAAAGTTTAACTGTAAAGTTGAAAGTCTCATGGAAAGCCGCTTGAGCAATGTTGAAATTGAACATGTAGATATAACTGGTCTTAAAGAAATTACACGTAAAAGACGCGATCAAAGTTTGGAGCGCATCAATGGTCCACAACAGGCCACTCCTACCTTTGCATCTTATAAATATCAGCCAATGCCAGCCACTCCAGTGGAATTCCTAGGCGAGCTTACTAACGAAAAAAGAGCTGAAATCCGTACAAAAATCACTGGAGTTTCCAGACAATACATCGGTCGCCCTTATGTTTATGCTGCTAAAGGCCCTAACGCTTTTGACTGCTCGGGTTACACCTCCTTCATCATGCGCCAGTTTGGCGTTATGATTTCTCCGGGTTCAAGATATCAGGCAACTCAGGGACGTCATGTCGATTTAGAAAAAGCGAAAGTTGGCGATCTTCTATTCTTCTCTGCATACGGTCGTGGTGGTGTTATTACGCACGTTGGTCTAATCTTAGACAATTCTGCCGAAGGTATCACAGTAATTCATGCTAACGGTCCTCGTCATGGTATCATGGTTGAAAATGTGAGCAGATCCTCTTATTGGAAAAATAAAATCCTTTTTGCCCGCGATGTAATCTCTGCTGATTCAAGACCTGCACGTCCATAAGCAATTGAACAATATAATTCTAAAACCCGAGCTGCAATCAGTTCGGGTTTTATTTTTTAACAATATGTAGCTTTGCATTGTTATCAAATAACATTAACAATCTAATACGCCAAATGAACGCTTATTTCATACCCGGTTTGGGAACCGATGGCAGAATTTTTCAAAATCTGGTCAAACATGTTGAATTCAAAGAAATCAATTACCTCGATTTCAGGGAAGAACTGATTGCTAAAAGCGAGGATTTGCCAGCTTATGCAAAAATCCTTGCAAATGAGATAAAAAATAGCAAAGACTCCATCATCATTGGCTTATCTCTTGGGGGAATAGTAGCAACAGAACTATCGAAAATTCTTCCAGACTGTAAAATTATACTAATTTCTTCCATCAAGACGACTAAAGAAGGGCCCTTTGTTTTAAAATTAGCCCGACTCTTTCCCTTTTACAATTTTGTCCCACTCTGGTTTAGCAGAAATATTGTACCATTGATGGGCAGAACCTTTCGGGTTATTGACAAAGAGGGCTACCATCTTTACAGGCAAATGCTCAAAGGCTGGTCTGCAAAAAAATTTAAATGGGCAAGAAAATCCGTCGTTAATTGGAAAAACAGTGTAGCTCCCGAGAGCCTTCACATACACGGAACCCGTGATTTAATTTTTTCGCACAAAAAAATAAAATCCGCTGTAATTTTAAATAAAGGCGGGCACTACATGGTAATGGACAGAGCGGAGGAAATTGCGGGAATTATTAAAGATTGGCTGCAAAAAGGTTAAAACTTCTCAAAAGTCTGCGGCAGTAATTAGGCTTCTATACGCTTCAAATAAAATTCAGCCTCTTGCAGCTTATCAACAGAACCGGCATCGAACCAGTAATCTTCATCGTGCAGGTGTGCAATTATATTGTGATTAGCACAAAGCTCCAAATATGAATCGATGATGGAAAATTTACCCGTATAAGTATTTAAATCAAACCACTTTGGATTCACTACGTGAATGCCGCTAAAAGCCAATTCCAGCAAATTTTTCTTGTCATTTACAAGCTGTCTCTCCCCTTTTTTCTTATCAACTCTGCCACATAAAAAGCCATTTTCATCAAAAAGCAATTGTCGGCTACCAGCAGGGCGATTTCTTAGCGCAAGCGTAATCAGCGCATTGGATTTTTGGTGCTGCTCGTAGATCCTTTCTAAGTTGCAATTTGTAATTACATCTGCATTCATCACAAAAAATGATTCCTTTCCGGCAAAATGATTTGATGCATTTAATAGGCCTCCACCCGTCTCAAGTAGTTCGGCTCTTTCATCTGAAAAGTGAATTTCTAGGCCAAAAGAATCATTTTTTTGAACAAATTCAATTATCTGATCGGCATGATGATGAATATTAATAACTATATAATTCACCCCATGAGATTTCAAAAGCAGAATGGCCCTTTCCAATAATGTTTTTCCGGCCACTGTTGCCAGCGCTTTGGGGATTTTATCGGTCAAGGGCTTCAAACGTGTACCCAGGCCTGCAGCAAAAAGCATTGCTTTCATTTTAATAGATTTGAGATACTAGACTTGAGACTTGAGATGTTTGATTTTAGACTTTAGACATTACACACTAAACTATTAACAAATATCTTAACAACCATTAACCTATAAATAATTAACTATCAACTTCTTAACCAAAAACCATCAACCTCCAAACCATCAACCATCAACTTCTTTTACAGACTTCAGATTTTCAGTAATAAACCATCAACCTCCAAACCATCAACAATCAACTTCTATTTTAGACGCTAGACTTTAGACATTAGACTTGAGATGTTAGATTTGAGATGCTAGATTTGAGACGCAAGAATATGAACTAATAACGAGGAATTTCCTATTACCTTCTTCGATTCTTTCCTCTTTCACTTCGTGGAGCTCGGCATAGCCTCGGTTCATTCTTTCCTCTTTCATTCTTTCCTCTTTTCACTCTTTCCTCCCCCATTCTTCAAACAAAATTGCAAAAATTGTTTATCTTCGCAGCAAAATACAAGTAATATTTAATTATAAAATCATAAAAAACTCATTATGAAAGAAGTATATATTGTTTCGGTTGCAAGGACGCCAATTGGCAATCTTGGTGGAGTGTTAAGCGGAGTTAGCGCAGTAGAATTGGGTAAAACTGCCATTAAAGCAGCTGTTGACCGTGCTGGCATCGATGCAAATCTTGTAACTGAAGCCTATATGGGCAATGTACTGCAGGCCAACGTTGGTCAGGCACCTACCAAACAGGCTATTCTAGGGGCAGGACTTTCAACTGCAACACCATGTACAACAGTAAATAAAGTTTGCGCATCTGGAATGAAGGCAATCATGTTGGGAGCTCAGTCAATTATGCTTGGCGATAACGATGCAGTAGTTGCAGGTGGTATGGAAAGCATGAGCAATGCACCGCACTATCTTCCTAGCGGTCGCACAGGAATCAAATACGGCAATGGACAAATCCTTGATGCTATTGTGCGCGACGGCCTTCAGGATCCATACAGTGGAGACATGATGGGTGTTTGTGGCGAAGTTTGTGCCGATGGCAAAAACATCAGCAAAGACGAGCAGGATGCCTACGCACATGCTTCTTATGAACGTGCCCGCACTGCTTATGCAAACGGTTATTTCAACGACGAGTTGGTCAATGTCGAAATTGCAGGTCCAAAAGGTACAGTTGTTATCAGCAAAGATGAAGAGGTTGACAATGCCCGCATCACCGATCTTGAGAGTGTAAAAAAAGGCCGTGCGGTTTTCAAAAAAGACGGCACTGTGACTGCCATCAATGCCTCAAAAATCAATGATGGTGCTGCAGCTGTGGTACTAATGAGCAAAGAAAAATGCGCAGAGCTAGGCCTAAAACCAATTGCAAAAATAGTCAGTTTTGCCGATGCTTCTCAGGAGCCTGTTTGGTTTACAACTACTCCGGCCTTAGCAATGCAAAAAGCCCTGGATAAATCTGGTTTAAAATTGTCAGACATTGACTTTTTTGAATTAAATGAGGCATTTTCTGTTGTAGCACTAGCCAACATGAAAGAAATGGGCATCAGCCATGATAAAATCAATGTCTTTGGTGGTGCTGTAGCAATGGGACACCCAATTGGCATGTCGGGCTGCCGAATTGTAATTACACTATTATCCGTATTGAAACAAAAAGGCGGCAAACGTGGTATGGCCTCAATCTGTAATGGTGGAGGTGGCGCATCTGCTATCATTGTAGAAATGCTTTAATATTAAATTCTATATCAATATCAACGCAGTATTATTACGATACTGCGTTTTTTTATTTTAAATCCTAAGTGAATACATTTTATGAAGCATTATGATCAGCTAATGCAACTATTGAAAAGTAGCAATCCGGATAATCATCGTGTTGCCATCTCCATTATGAAAAGTCATAATTGGTCTCCTCAAAAGCATCATAATGTTTATAAAATGTTGCTTTATAACGATGCCTTATTGGAACTTTGCATTGAAATGGAATTTGATAAATTCTTGCATAAAGTGCTTAGCTATGAAATCAGCAAAAAAGAACTTATTTTGATTCCGGATCACCTGTTCTTTCTAAAGAACTTAAAAGAGTTGAAAATTAGCGGATGCAAGCTCGTTGAAGTCCATCCCTCAATTGGTCAACTAAAACAATTTAAAAAACTGGACCTGAGTAATAATATGTTGGATGAAGCTGTTAGCACTTTAGCTGATTTGAAGGAGCTTGATGAGCTTAATCTGAGTAATAACCTATTCAAGGAATTGCCAAGAGAGATTGCTCTTATAAAAAATCTATCTGTGCTCAATTTTGCCAATAACTGTCTGACTGAATTAAGCGCTTCTGTAAAATTTATGACTGGCTTAAAGGTATTGGATCTTCAGCACAATGAGCTGAAGGAACTGCCTGAGGAAATTACTAAATTGAGTGACTTAGAAGTACTGAATATCTACTACAATCAATTGCAAAGTATTCCGGATGGGATTGGAAATTTAAAAAAATTAAAAGTGCTTAATTTATCATCCAATGATTTAACAAAAATTCCCGAAACAATTGCAGCGTTGGAATGCCTGGAAGCACTATATCTGGATGAAAATCCAATAGCTGAAATCCCTGAAGTCATATTAAATATGCCCTCCTTGAAAATAATTGTGTTGCCCGAAAAATTGAAACAATCAGATAAATAGCCTATTTAATTAGGCAAAAGCATTATTAGCCAACCACACAAGATAAAAAACCCGCATAGCAGCAGCACCAGCTGATGCGTTGGTTTGAGTACCATTGTATTTTGTTGGGCATCGTCTGAGAAACTTGTAAAAATAAGGTTGACATAAAAATATCCGCCAATAGCAGTACTGATTAAACCAAATAGCACCAACAATGGATAAGTGGTAAAAACATTGTAAAAGAGCAAAGTCTTACCAAAAAACCCTGTGAATGGTGGTATTCCGGTCAATGAAAGCAAGGCAAAAACAAAAAGAGCACCAACGATTGGATATTTTCTTCCAATTCCTTTCAGGTTAGAAATTTTATCTTCTTCGTTCAATCCTGCCATAGAAACTGTTATGAGGGCAACGACTGAAAAACCGTAACCAACAGTGAATATGAATAGATCTGAAGCTGCACCATTCTGTATATTTAACAAGGCAAAAAGTGCAAAGGCAGAATGCGTGATACTGGAATAGGCAATTAATCGCTTATAGTATTCTTGTTTTAGTGCGGCAAGATATCCGATGAATAGTGACAAAACTATAGCTATATAAACAAGTCCTGACCAGAAACTGAATAGGCTTGAGAAGATAGTACTAAAAAACTTATAAAATGTAAATAGCATAGCTATTTTAACCACCGAGGCCATAAAGGCCGTAATGTTATCGGGACTACCCTGATATACATCGGGACCCCAAAAATGAAAAGGCACGGCACCTACTTTGAAAAGCATAGACGCAGCAATCAGAAACACGCCAACAAAAAGCATAGCTTTTGAATAGCTGCCTTCTATGATGAGTTCTTGCATTGTTGAAAGATCAAAGGTCCCTGTAGCTCCATAAATCAAGGCGATTCCTAAAAGAAGAAAGCAGGTAAAGAAGCTGCCCGTAAAGAAATATTTTATAGACGCTTCTACCGAATTTAGATTTTCTTTGTTCGAACCAGCAAGTACGTAAAGTGGAATAGATAGAATTTCTAAGCCAAGGAAAAACATGGATAGGTCGCTGAATCCGATTAGTATGAGGGCTCCACAGAGCGAAAAGAGTATCAAAGACATGATATCGGCCGAATTGGACTTATGCTTGCTCACTTTATCATAGCCTGCAATTAAGATAGTAAAAGTCAGTCCTATGCAAAGAAGTGCAAATTTAACCTCATCCTTTCCAAAATTAAGAATATTGTACTTAACCAATGGCGATACATATTGACCTTGAAAAAGAAATAAGATTGCCGCTGCAACTAAGCCAATCATTGAAATAACTAAAGAGCGCATTGGCTTGTCCGACATTCCGGCAAAAAGGCCTATGATTGCACTTAAAAATATGATGATTATTGAATCCATTTATCTTGAAATATTATAGCTGATAATTTACCATTAGGGTTTAGAGGCTATACTGTTCACAATATTATTAAGACAGGGCTCCATAAAGTCTTTTAATAACTGAGGAAAAACACCCAGAAAAAGTATCATAGCTCCCAAGAGGAGAAATACAGCCAATTCATTTATAGTCAAATCTTTAAAAGATTCAATCTTTGGAAACCCGAACATACTGAGTTGAAAAGCCCGAATCATAAAAACTGCGCCAAAAACCAGGGTAGTTGCAGAGAGAATACCCATTGCGATGTCGAAATTAAAGACCTCGTAAAGAATTACAAATTCTCCGATAAAGCCGGCTGAGAATGGCACTGAAACAGAGGCCAGTGTAATGACTGCAAACCAAAATCCAAATATTGGTGCCAATTTGGCAACACCGCCCATATCGCTCAAATTTTTGGATTTTAAACGCTGTTCGAGAATATCGGCAACCAAGAACATACCTACAGACAAAAGGCTATGGTTGAGCATTTGAATACAGGCTCCAAAAAGTGCTTCATCATTAAAGACGGCGATGCCAGCAGTAATAATGCCCAAATGGCTTAGTGATGCATAAGCAAAGAGCACTTTTATATCATTTTGCCTGATGGCGATAATTGCTCCATAAACAATTCCTATAACGCTCAGGATCATTATTGTCCAGGCAGCAAGTTCTTTGACCTCGGCACAAAGTGGTATCATCCATTTTATCATTCCAAAAAGTGCCATTTTTAACATAATGGCAGAAAGTAGCATTGTACCTGCCATTGGAGAACTTGTATAGGTAGATGGCTGCCAACTGTGGAAAGGGAATAAAGGAATTTTAACAGCAAAAGCCAATAAAAATCCAATCATTACCAAAATGCCAATCTGCGGACTCAATTCAACAGCTAAGAGTGCTTCATAACTAAAATTACCTGCAAGTCGGCCCAAAGCAAAAAATGACATGAGCATGGCTAATGAGCCGGCAAATGTGAAGATGAAGAAACGGAAAAGTACCGGATTGTTATTTTTCTCTCCGTAGAAATAGAGTATTAATAGTATTGGCACTAAAGTTAATTCCCAAAAAACATAGAAAAGCATTCCATCGAGCGAAAGGAAAATTCCATTCAAGCCAAAAAGCATAAAAAAGCTCAATGCGTGAAAAACGCGGTCTTGTGATAAGGCTCTATTGTAATTTGACAACAAAATCAGTGGTAAAGTTACATTAGTGAGTATTAACATCAACAGACCCAGGGCATCATAACCCATTTTAAAAGTCAGACCTAATGGAAATACTTTTGATGGATTGAGCACATAATGTGTTGTAGCGGGATCGAAAGCAGCAACATGAGCTATCACAACTCCCAGAATCGCCAAAGATCCCAACAGTCCAAAATGTCGGACAATTGAGGACGGTACAAGGAAAGAAATCAATCCTAATATCAGTGGTATATATATCAGTTCCAAAATTGTAGAATTATAATTGAATAGCCAATAAAACAAATTAAGCCGATGAGCATCCAGAAGATATAGCTTCCTAAAAAACCTTGTTGGAATTTAGAAACGGTGCTTCCCATAAATCCGAAAGCTTTAGGAAAGATACGAAGTGACCTTAAGAGTATAGCGACTTCGAAATATTTATAGCCAGATGTAGCCAGCTTATCAACAGGTTTAACAAAAAGGAAATTGTAAATCTCATCGAGGTAAAGCTTTGATGCAGATAACTTTTGCCAGCCTTTCAATGCTGAATCAGGCAAAGCAGTTTTTAACTGTTTTGCATAAGTGTTATATGCCCATAGCAGAATTCCAATGGTGAGTGCACTTGCAGCTATCATCAATCCCCAGGTAAATGCAGCTTCGGGATGATGTGGATGTATGGCAGAAAGTCCATCGGTCCCTTTATTCAGGTATTTATCAAACCAATGTGCTGATCCGTGAAATATAAGACCAGGCAGATTGATGATTCCACCTAAAACAGAAAGAATTGCCAACAGTATGAGCGGCAGCGTCATTGCAATTGGATTTTCCTTGAGATGATGCTGACTGTGTTCGTCCATTCTCTCGGTACCGTGGAATACAAGAAAATACAGACGGAACATATAAATGGAAGTCATTGTAATGACGGCAATAAGCAAGGCAAAAACGATTGGGCTATACATCCATGCGCTCGCCATAATTTCATCCTTTGAGAAAAATCCCGACATGAGTGGAAAGCCTGTAATAGCCAAGGTTCCGATAAGAAATGTAAAATGGGTGATTTTCATATATTTTTTCAAACCTCCCATATTTCTGATGTCCTGTTCATGATGCATTGCATGGATAATACTTCCTGCACAAAGGAATAGTAAGGCTTTGAAAAAAGCATGCGTAGTTACATGGAATAGTGCTACGGTATAAGCACCTGTTCCTAAGGCAACAAACATGAGCCCAAGTTGTGAAACAGTGGAATAAGCCAATACTTTTTTAATATCATTTTGTCGCATCGCAGAGAATGCTCCATAAAGTGAGGTTATTAAACCAATGTAAACAATGATATCTTTTGTCAGAGGGGCTAGTTCAAAAAGGTAGTTCGATCTGATGATAAGAAAGATTCCCGCCGTAACCATGGTT
>CANETR010000019.1 GCA_947441325.1 Saprospiraceae bacterium | reverse complement strand
TATTCATTACGACGATAAAGCAAAAGGCGAGCAGAAAACAATCCGTTCCCTTTTCAAAACATATATCAAAGGCACTACTGATAAAGTTGCAGAAAGCCTCAAAGAAAAAGGCAATGATTGGCTGGTAAAAGTTTTTTCGGACAATGCAGGTGTGGTGAAAGCCACCAAGGACAAACTTTTTGTCTGGAAGGTGGAAACCCACAACTCGCCCTCTGCACTCGATCCTTACGGTGGAGCAATTACCGGAATTCTAGGTAATAACCGCGACCCACTGGGAACAGGTATCGGTGGCGCTAAATTGCTTTTCAATACCAATGTGCTCTGTTTTGGTCCGCCAAATTACAGCAAAGCTTTGCTTTCTGGTCAGTTGCATCCACGCCAGATTATGGATGGCGTTGTGGCAGGTATCGAGGCTGGTGGAAACAAATCGGGAGTTCCTACTGTAAATGGCTCCATTGTTTTTGATGAGCGCTTTGGTGGCAAACCCTTGGTTTATTGCGGTACAGGTGGCATCATGCCTTATGATTTCAAAGGTAAAAACAGCTGGGAAAAACCCATCGATCCGGGCGATCATATCATTATGGCAGGCGGCCGTGTGGGCAAAGACGGTATTCACGGAGCTACTTTTTCTTCTATCGAAATCGACGAGCATTCGCCTATGTCTGCAGTTCAAATCGGTTCGCCCATTACGCAGAAAAAGGTCTATGATTTTATGCTTATCGCCGCAAGAGAAGGACTTTTAAAAACCAGTACCGACAATGGCGCTGGCGGACTTTCCTCTTCTATTGGCGAATTGGCACAGATTCCCGGTGGAGCTGTTATACATCTCGACAGAGTACCCTTAAAATATGCAGGTCTGCGTCCTTGGGAAATTTTTGTTTCCGAATCACAGGAGCGTATGACACTGGTGGTGGAAGAACACAATCTTGCCCCACTTTTCGAATTAGCAAAATTGATGGAAGTGGAGCTAACCGATATTGGAATTTTTACCGAATCGGGCTATTTGGATATTCTTTACAATGAAGAAAAAGTGGCTTATATCCAAATGCATTTTCTGCACGAGGGTGTTCCTCAAAAAATTATGCTTGCCGAATGGGATGCTTTGAATCTTAGTGAACCAAAACTACCTGTTCAATCCGATTATAGCGAAACGCTGCTCAAATTGATGGGCAGTCTCAATATCTGCTCTCGTGAACATATCATACGTCAGTACGACCATGAGGTGAAGGGCAAAACCATTGTAAAACCTTTGATGGGTCCAAATGGCAAAGCACCACAGGATGCCGGTGTAATGCGTTTTGGTTTCGAAAGCTATGAAGGCTTGGCAATTTCAAATGGTATTCTGCCAAGATATGGCGATATAGATGCCTATGAAATGTCGGCCGGTGCCTTCGATGAGGCAATTCGTCAGATTATATCAGTAGGCGGTCGCCTGCCCAATATTGAATCGGGCGATGGTATTTTCTGGTCGGTCAATGATAATTTCTGTGTGCCGGATTCAGTATTTGATGAAGTTGGAAATCCCGACGGCAAGCAGAAACTCGCCAAGTTGGTACAGATTTGCGATGCACTTTATGACATTGCTACTTATTTCGATATTCCGCTTACATCGGGCAAGGATTCAATGAAAAATGATTTCAAAGCCGACGGACAGAAAATTTCGGTTCCGCCGACGATCTTATATTCTATGACTGCCAAAATCGACGATGTGCGCAAAACGGTCACTTCCGAATTTAAAGCAGCTGGCGATTTGGTATATCAATTGGGTGAAACCTATGATGAATTGGGTGCATCGGAGTTTTATGCTCAGCATGGACAGTTGGGTGCCAATGTTCCAAAAGTACGCAAAGAGGCTGCCAAAGAACTTTACCTAAAGGTAATGGAAGCCAACCGTCAGGGTTTGATCGAATCAAGTCATGACCTCTCGGATGGTGGATTGGCAGTAGCCTTGGCAGAATCGGCTTTTGGTGCTTCATTTGGTGCCGATATCAACCTCAACAGTCTGCCCCAAGATCTCAGTAATGAGGCCCTGCTTTTTGCAGAATCACATTCGAGATTTGTAGTTACGGTTCGTCCCGAAAATAAAGAAGCATTCGAAACAATTATGGGCAATAGAGCCTTTTTCCTCGGAAAAACAGGCGGCAATCAACTCAATATTTCAAGAAATGGTCAACAGCTCATTCAAAACAAGGTCGATGCATTGCAAAAGGCCTGGAGCGGAGGGCTTAGTTTTTAACAAATCCGAAGTTAGTCTCGCCTTTGGGACGAGAAGAAGGTAGAATTCTAATTTCATCCTTCTTCCCCATAGCTATCGGGATTCACACTTAGTCTGAAATCTGACATCTGAAAATCTGATAATCTGTTTTATGGTAAAAGCATTAGTTCTCACTGGATTTGGCATCAACTGCGAAGAAGAAACTGCAGCGGCTTATGTTATGGCCGGCGCCATGGCCGATATTGTGCATTTTAATGATGTGCTCATCAAAGGACATTCTATTCACGACTATGACATTCTGCATTTTCCTGGTGGATTTTCATTCGGCGACGACCTCTCATCGGGAAAAGTAATGGCTAACAAAATCCGTTACAAAAAGCTGCCGAATGGCAAAACTCTTTTAGATGAAATCAAAGTCTTCATCAGTAGGGGCAAGTATGTAATGGGTATCTGCAATGGCTTTCAGATGCTAGTTCGTTTGGGATTATTGCCTAATAGCAATCTTTATTTTGAACAGCAGGCAACCCTGGCGCATAACGATTCTGCCAAATACGAAGACCGTTGGGTCTATTGCAAAGTCAATCAGAAGTCGAAAACGCCATTTTTGAAGGATTTGGATATTTTTCCTGTTCCGGTACGTCACGGTGAAGGCAAACTTGTTTTTGGTAGTGATACGATGCGACAAATTGTAAAAACC
The DNA here is from genome assembly GCA_947441325.1 of Saprospiraceae bacterium. Taxonomy (GTDB): domain Bacteria; phylum Bacteroidota; class Bacteroidia; order Chitinophagales; family Saprospiraceae; genus Saprospira. Next base: position 8,190 of record CANETR010000019.1, on the reverse strand, counting down.
AAGGGCCTGAATTGTCTGAGCTATTGCCTGGCTGATGGCAGTCCAGCTATTGAATATCCTCAAAATCCAAATGGTGCAGAACTTGACTGTGCTGGACTTTGCGATCCTACAGGACAGGTTTTTGGGCTAATGCCGCATCCCGAGGCTTTTCTGAGTTTGTACAATCATCCAAACTGGGGACAGTTAAAAAGACAAAATCCAAGCATGTCGGAGGAGGGAATCGGATTAAAAATCTTCAGGAATATTGTGGAACATGTAGCGGCGCTTAAAGCAGCGCTAATTTAGATTATATACTGTTATTAAATTAGAAATTAGAATTTAAGACTTTAGACTAAGAGACGCTAGATTTTAAGACTTTTTGAAATAAGAAATTAGAGGTCAGAAGTAAGAATAGTGTCAAGGCTCATCGTCCAATTACTAATTACCAGCATACTAAATACCAGTTAATCAGCTGTAAGCAAGGCTCATCGTCCAATTACTAAATACCAGCATACCAACTACTAGTTAACCAGCTATCAAACGAGTAATAGATTCCATCCTTTCAATCTTTCCTCTTTCAATCTTTCATCTTTCACCCTTTCATCTAACAAATATGACACTAGTACCTATTCGCCGCGCCCTTCTCAGCGTTTCCGATAAAGAAGGAATCAGCGGACTGGCCAAAGCGCTCAAGGCAATTAACTGCGAAATCATCTCTACAGGCGGCACACGTAAACAACTTGAAAACGAAGGCATTGCTACGACTGAAATTTCAATGGTAACGGGAAATCCCGAAGCCTTCGGTGGAAGAATGAAGACGATTTCCTTCAATATAGAATCGGCTATTTTGTTCGATCGCGACCGTGATGCAGCTGAGGCAAAGGCGCTTAATATTGAGCCGATTGACCTTGTGGTTTGCAATTTGTATCCATTTAAAAAGGTAATGGAACAGGGTGCCGATTTTGAAACACTGATTGAAAATATCGACATTGGAGGACCAACAATGGTTCGTGCTGCTGCCAAAAACTTCAAACACGTAGCTGTGGTTGTCGATCCGGCTGATTATACCCGCCTGATGGAGGAGCTAAGTGACAATAATGGAGCCTTAACTTATGCATTCCGTCAGTACCTGATGGCAAAAGCATTTAATCATACAGCCGATTACGATGCCATGATTGCCGTTGCTATGGATAAGTCCCTGGGGCAGAAATCCTTAAGACTTAATTTTAGTCAAGGACTTGGATTGCGCTATGGCGAAAATAGCCACCAAAAAGCAGTGTTTTATCGCGAAAATGGCGACAAACATACACTTGCCGACATGAATGTACTGCATGGCAAGGAACTCTCTTTCAATAATATTCTCGACATTCATGGTGCGCTCGAAGCTATCAAAGGTTCGAAAGCCGTTGCCTGTTCGGTGGTGAAACACAACAATCCCTGCGGATTGGCCGAGGGAAAAAACCAACGTGAAGCTTTAGAAATGGCCTGGAATGCCGACCCTGTATCAGCTTTCGGTTCCATCATCGCTTTCAATACCATATTGACTTTGGATAGCGTCAAATTCTTCGAATTGGATAATGCCGACAAGTCCTTGCGCAAATTTGTGGAGGTTGTCATTGCACCAAAAATAGAGGCCGATGCATTGGAATATCTGCAGCTGCACAAGAATTTGCGTGTTATTGAGCAGGATGTGAATGCCATGGACTACAAACACGATTATCGCTACTTGAACGGCACTTTATTGGAACAGGATACTGATGAATTGCTTTATGATAAAATGGATTCTACCACATTGATTCCTTTTAACAAAACAGTTAATAAAGATATGGTAGAATTTGGTTTACGTGCCATTCGTAGTATCAAATCCAACTCAATTGTGATTGTGCGCCGTAAAAATGGCGTTTTACAAATGTTGGGCATGGGCGCTGGTCAGCCAAATCGTTTGGTTGCCACAAAACTAGCCATTGAAAAATGTAAGGAAAATCTTAGAAGAGAATGCGCTGACAATGCCGCCATCAATGCCGAGCTTGGCAATGCCATTCTTATTTCCGATGCATTCTTCCCCTTCGAAGACAATGTTGAACTGGCCGCTGCCGAGGGAATCCGTCACATTGTACAGCCGGGCGGTTCTATCCGCGATAAGCAGGTATTCGAAACCTGTGATAAGTTGGGGCTTACCATGTTGTTGACTGGAATAAGACATTTTAAACATTAATTTAGTATCAAGTAGCAAGTATCAAGTAGCAAGACTGAAACACTGCAGTCGTACCTGATACCTGATACCTGATACCTGATACCTAGACATATGAATTGCATTACCAAACTCGAAACCAATAGTCCCAAACTGACATTCCTGCATCGCGGTAAAGTGCGCGACAGCCTTCGCGTGGACGATAAAACCCGCCTGATTGTTGTCACCGACAGGATTTCGGCCTTCAACAAAAAAATCAAAACACCCATTCCAAATAAAGGTGCGGTATTGAACGGCATTGCCGGATATTGGTTTGAGCAGACAAAAAATATCATACCCAACCACGTTATACAAATCATCGATCCCAATCTGATGCTGGTGAAAGAAGCCGAGCCGATTAAAGTAGAGATGGTGGTTCGCGGCTATCTCACCGGTTCAATGTGGAGAGGCTATGAAGAAGGGCAACGCAATTTTAGCGGAACCCTAGTGCCCGATGGATTGAAAAAAAATCAAAAATTCGACTCGCCGGTTTTGACACCTACTACCAAAGATGATGACGATACCGAAATCAGCCCCGATGAAATTATTCGTACAGGTTTGGTTTCTGCCGAAATTTGGGAGCAGATGAAGACAAAAACCCTTGAGCTTTTCCGCTTCGGTAGCGAATATCTTTCCTCGAAGGGAATTGTTTTGGTCGATACCAAATATGAATTCGGTCTGCTGAACGGCGAATTGATTCTGATTGATGAAATCCATACGCCTGATTCATCGCGTTTCTGGAGAAAATCTGATTATGAAGCCAATCCCGACAGTGCCGAACAGATCGATAAGGAATTTGTCCGTCAGTGGATGCTCGCCAATAAAATAGACGGTGAAGTACCCTTGATTCTTGCACCCGAAGTTGTTGCCGAAACTACCCGTCGTTACGAAGAAATATATGAAATGGTAACCGGTGGAAAGTTACAGATTCCAAATCAGGATCTTCAAAACCGTGTCAGGGAAAACCTGGCAAAGGAAGACCTTATTGGAGAAAATGATGAATTGGTACTTGTTTAAATTTGTATCAAGTAGCAAGTATCAAGTAGCAAGTATCAAGTAGCAAGTATGATATCTAAAACTTTTCTTTAAATGATACATAATTCTGTTAAGACAAAATTGTTGGATTTAAGTCATATTTTATATCAGCATTCAAAAATCAAAAAATCCTGATACTTGATACTTGATACAAAATTTTCAAATTTTCAAATTTTCAAATTTTATATATGTTCAAAGCCGTTTCTCCCCTCGATGGACGCTATGCTTCAAGAATGACCAAACATGGCGAATATTTTTCGGAATATGCCCTCATGTATTACCGTTGCAAAATGGAATTACTATACATTTTGGCATTGGATGAAGCCAAGCTTTTTGTAGCGCTAAGTGCTGAGGAAAAGGAAAAAATTCAGGATTGCATCGATAATTTTACCGATAAGGATTATCAGCGCATCAAGGCAATTGAAGATGTGACCAAACATGATGTAAAGGCCTGTGAGATTTTCCTGAGAGAACGAACCGGAATCAAGGATGTGAATATGATTCACTTTGCGCTGACTTCGGAAGATGCTAACAATTTGGCATATACATTTATGCTCAAGGAGTACCGCAGCCAGGTTCAGATACCGCAGTTTAAACAGTTGTTGGAAAAACTCATGGAACTGGCCGAAAAGTGGAAAAGCGTTCCCTTTCCCTGCCGCACGCACGGACAAAAAGCATCGCCAAGTACCGCCGGAAAAGAAATTGCCGTTTTTATCAATCGCATTGCAAGGGTATATACAGACCTAAAAGAACATCGCTTTTACGGTAAATTGGGCGGCGCTGTTGGAAATTATTCAGCAATGCTCGCGGCCTTTCCCGACTTTGACTGGTTGACTTTCTGTCACAATTTCATGAAAAAGCATGATATTGAACCGAACATAGCTACTACACAAATTGAAGATCATGACAGCTGGGCGGGTTATTTCGACCTCAGCCGCAGATTGAATAATATTGTAATGGATTTAGACGTGGACTGTTGGTTGTACATTTCTTACGAACTTTTTTCGGAGAAAAGCAATGCCAATGAGGTGGGTTCATCCACCATGCCGCACAAGGTCAATCCAATTAATTTTGAAAACAGCGAGGGCAACCTCATGTTGTCAAACGGCATGCTCACCGTACTTTCCGATAAACTTTGCCGCTCACGCATGCAGCGCGACTTAAGTGATTCAACAGTACAACGCAATATGGGTGTGGCTTTGGGACATGCTTATCTGGCAATTGGTGAAACCTTGCGAGGCCTTGACAAACTTCAGCTGAATGAGGCTAATTGCATTGCCGAGCTGAACGACAGCCCCGAACTTTTAGCCGAGCCAATTCAGACCATATTAAAAATTGTGGGCGTTGACGACCCTTATACGCTACTGAAAAAAGCATCGCGGGGACAAAAACCAACTAAAGAAAGCTTGGTTGAATTGGTAAACGGGCTTAATATAGATCAAAAAATTAAGGACCGCTGCAATGCCATGGAATCGGTAAATTATATTGGCGATGCCGTGAGAATCTGCGATTTGGTTTTACAGAATACAACTGCCTTATTGAAATAATAAAGGAATGGAATTTAATCTGCTGTCAACCGAATTATTGGATACTTATATCAAAAGCCTTTGGATTGAGGTTGTTTGTTGTTCGTTAATTGTTGGCCGTTATTCGTTGTTTGTTGTACCGTTCAATTTTTATTTGTCTAGCGTCTAGAGTCTGATAGTCTGAAGTCTAGTTCGTTAATCGTTAATCGTTAATCGTTGTTCGTTGTTCGTTATTCGTTAATTGTCTAGCGTCTAGCGTCTAATAGTCTGAAATCTAGTTTGTTGTTTGTTATTCGTTAATTGTCTAGCGTCTAATGTCTAATAGTCTAAAGTCTTGATACTTGATACTTAATACTTGATACAAATCTAAAATTATGAAAATAGCAATTATAGGCTCCGGTGGACGTGAACATGCTATAGCATGGAAACTTGCTCAAACAGCGGGTTGGGAAAATATTTTCGTTCTGCCAGGCAATGCAGGAATACCCAGAAGTTTCAGTGCAAATATTAATGATTTTGAGGCATTGGAACAGTACTGCCGCGAGAATGGCATTGGACTTATTGTGGTGGGACCCGAACAGCCACTGGCTAATGGAATCGTAGATTATTTCCGCAAAACGGATATCAAAATATTGGGCCCAAGCAAATCGGCAGCTATTATGGAAGGTTCCAAAATCTTTGCCAAAGAGTTCATGCGCAGGCATGGCGTTGCCACTTCCGATTTTGAAGTTTTCGACAATGTGGAGGCTGCTATGCCCTATATCCGTACTAAAAATGGCGACTGTGTCATCAAATACGATGGCCTAGCGGCCGGAAAGGGCGTTTTTGTTTGTAACAATATGCCCGAAGCAGAGGCTGCAATGACCGAATTCCGTGAAACTTACGGCGAAAAGGCCGATTTCATTGTTGAGGATAAAATTGTAGGCGATGAAATTTCTATAATTGGACTGACCGATGGAAAAACAATTCGTCTGCTGCCCCCGGCACAGGATCATAAACAGGTTTTTGATAATGATTTAGGTCCAAATACCGGCGGAATGGGCGCTTTTTGTCCCGCACCTTTTTATACGGAGAAACTGGCAGCTGAAATCGATCGACTGATCATTCAGCCCACCCTGCGCGGAATTGAAAAGGATGCACTAGATTATAAAGGATTCCTATATTTTGGTGTAATGATGGACGAAAAGGGTCCAAAATTACTTGAGTATAATGCCCGCCTAGGTGACCCCGAAACTGAAGTGCTATTGCCTGCCCTGAATGCAGATTTGGTAAAAGCCGTTTTGGCAGTATTGGACGGAAGTCTTGAGGAAATCGACTGGAGTTGGAATCCCGGATTTTATGTAGATGTTGTGCTCACATCGGGCGGATATCCAAAATCATTTCCTAAAGGTTTTGCTATTAAAGGCTTAGAGGATGTTGACAAGGACACCCTTTTGTTCTATGCCGGCGTAAAAAGCAATGGAGAGGATCTTCTAACAGATGGTGGCCGTGTCATTAATGTTGTCTGTAAAGGAGCCAGCCTTAACGAAGCCATTGAAAATGCTTATCGAAACTGCAATAAAATCTGTTTCGAAGGCATGCATTATCGCAAAGATATAGGCAGAAGGCAATTAAAAAACAATTACTAATGAAAAAAATTGCCATCTTTATATCAGGCCGCGGCAGCAACATGAAAGCCATCGTGGAGCAATGTCAAAGTGGCATTCTGCAGGGAATCGCCGAGCCTGTTTTGGTGTTTTCTGACCACAACGATGCTGCTGGTCTTAAATATGCTTCGGAACAAGGCATTGCCACTGCCAGCCTGGAATCAAAAGGAATGAAAAGAGCGGATTATGATCGACTTGTTTTGGAAATTTTAGCTGCTTATTCCCCCGATTATATTGTGCTTGCCGGATACATGCGTATCTTGAGCCCGGTTCTGGTCAACGCCTTTCCAAAAAGAATCATCAACATTCATCCTGCCGATACCAAAGAACATCAGGGTTTACACGGTTATGAATGGGCCTGGGAAAACAAACTGCCCGAAACTAAAGTTACCGTACATTTTGTAGACGAAGGCTTAGATACAGGTAGTATTATTGCGCAGGAAATTGTAGATTTGCGTGGCGCAACTTCTCTGGAAGTAGTTGAAGCTCGGGGATTGGCTGTAGAACACAGGCTTTACAGCAAAACCTTGAGCGAACTTTTACAACAATCATAATTTTGGAATTAAATTACCATTCAAAATACTAACTTTGCAATATTAAATTTAGCCATAGAGAATCTTTTCTCTTCGTTTCTTTGCACTTCTGTTCTAAAATCTTTCCTCTTTCATCCTTTCTCTTTCATCTTCTCAAATGTGCGGAATTATAGGCCTTTACGGCAAAAAAAGTATAGTTTATGATCTCTTAATGGGGCTGAATGCTTTGCAACACCGCGGGCAGGATGCAGCAGGTATTATCACTTTCGAAAAGACCTTCCATATTAAAAAAGGACTGGGATTGGTGAGTAATGTTTTTGAACAAAGGCATGCCGACAGGCTGACAGGCGATATAGGTGTAGGCCATGTGCGCTATACTACCCAGGGAACCAACGAATTGACTAATGCACAACCTATTGCAGCCAATTATCCCTTTGGGATTGCCATGGCACACAACGGTAATGTGACCAATTTTGAGGAGATGGGCAAGGTGCTCTATGAGGAATACCATACCTTACCTGCCACAACAAATGACCTTGAACTTATACTCTATACTTTTGCATCGGAGCTGAAAAAGAAAGACCTGGGCAATGTTGAACCAGAAGATATTTTTGATGCGGTTAGAATTACTCAAAACAAAGTGAATGGAGCCTATGCGGTAATTGCCGCAATTGCCAATCACGGTTTACTGGCTTTTACCGATCCAAATGGAATTCGTCCCTTGGTTTTGGGAAAACAGGAAACGGATGAGGGGCCAGTTTATGGATTTGCCTCCGAGACCGTCTGTTTCGATCATCTGGGCTACGAGGTCGTGCGTGACCTGCAGCCGGGTGAGATAGTTTACATTGACCAGGATAAAAATATACATTCAAACATTGGAACGCAAAAAGGTAAAAACTTCTGTGTTTTTGAATTTATATATTTTGCCCGCGAAGACTCAAGCATGCACGGTAAGCTTGTAGCTGGGCAACGTGTAAAAATGGGGCGTATGCTCGGTCAAAAACTAAAGGAAATGGGCCTCGAACCCGATATGGTAATCGATGTGCCTACCTCTGGTTATTTTGCTGCTTCGGGTCTTGCCGAGGTCATGGACATACCATACAAAAGAGGTCTGGTCAAAAGTAATTATATAGGGCGCAGTTTCATTTCTCCCAATCAGGGGGAGCGCGAAAATATGGTGAAACGCAAGTTAAACCCAATTAAAAAAACAATTCAAGGCAAGAAAATAGCCGTAGTGGATG
>CANETR010000018.1 GCA_947441325.1 Saprospiraceae bacterium | reverse complement strand
ATGTAGGTGATAATGTAATTCATCGGCTTCAATTCGAATAAGATTGGGACATAGCTGGTTAATGGCCGTATAAAATGAAAGTACATTTACCCCAGATAGCTGAGCTGGAAATGTCTTTTGCAGCAGCGCATAATTGGATTTCCAATAAGGCAATCCGAGCGCTATATTATTTTCCCAAAGTCTCGACTGCGACTCATGTATGCCCAATGAAGTAGCAGAGCCTAGTGGCAGGCCATATTGTTCGCTGGGTAATCCCTGTTCATACAGGGCATGTCCTCCTTCGTGGATGCAGGAGCCAATCATACTCATCAGTTCTTTTTCATCGATGCGGGTGGTGACTCTTACATCTTCTGAACTAAAATTGGTAGTGAAGGGATGTGCAGAAATATCCTGTCTGCCAGCGTCAAAATCATAGCCCATCTGTTTTAGCAGCTCCAGGCCAAGGCTCCATTGCTGGTCTTTGGGGTAAGTATGATTCAAAAAATGATGGGAGCTGCCCTGCCCTTTATCCTTCAATTCCTTGACAAAGTTGACAAGTTTCTCGCGAACATCTTTAAATAAGGTGTCCAATTGCTCAACAGTAGCGCCTTTTTCATATTGATCCAGTAGGGCATTATACATGTGTCCTGATGATCCGAGCATCGCCGCTTCCTGTTTTTTAATCTCAATCATTTTGGTCAAAGCAGGCCTAAAAATGCCATAATCATTGGATTCTTTTGCTTTTAGCCAGGCTTGAAAAGCTTCTGTTCTAATTAGGGATGATTCTTTAACAAATTCATTGGGCAATTTTGTTGCCTTTTCATAGTCTTCTAAACTTAAAAGCACATTGGCCTTCTCTATTTCATTCAACTCTTTATTTACAACCAACTGCTTAAGCAAAATACCTATGCTTTCGGCTGTAAAAAGTTCATGCGCCAAGGCCTGAAGGGTAGCCATTTGCTGCGAGCGGAATCGTACACCTTTAGAAGGCATGTAAGTTTCCATATCCCAATGCAGCACTGCAGCAGCATATTCCAAATCTTTGATTTTCTGCATCAAAGCAGTATAGGTTTCATATTTATAATTATCCATCATTTAAGAAATTTGCGAAAAAATCTGAAGCACAAAAGGCTTTTTACAATAATAAGATTAGTAAAGATAAGCATATTCCATTCATTTGGTTCTAAAATAACTTTCTTAATCAGCGGCTGTTTTTACTAAATTTTTAAAAATTCAAATTCTTTATTTGGAATTAGTTTAAATAAGAATAATTTTGTGATTGAATTCAAACTTAAATTAAAGTAAATAGTTTTTAAAAACAAAAATTGATTCAATGTCTAAATATTTGATCATTTCGCTCCTGTCATTTGCAATGCTTTTTATTGCTTGCAAAAAAGACAAAAACAAGTACGATATTCCTACAAGTTACAATTTTCAAAATGTAAACTATTCTGGACAAACAAATCGTCTTGCCATGCTGACAGAGTTGGGCACTTATACAAAATCGGCTAATGCTTTGAATGCAACTGCTTTGGATGCTGTTAAATTGAAAAATATGTTTAACAATGTAAACAATCCATTTGCAGATACAAGTTTGAACAGTTGCGGCAAAATGCTGGCAGATAAGACGGTCAGTACAGAAGCTATAATTTTTGAACAACTTATGGATTCACTGGCTGCTGCATCAGCATTTACTTCAAATAACAGCCCTTCGCAGGAAAATCCCGGAGTTATGACTAACGGCAGTGGCACAAAATCTTATCTTGTGAATGCTAATGGAGTTGAATTGGCGCAACTTATCGAAAAGGGGCTGATGGGCGCTTGTTTCTATTATCAGGCAACGGCGGTATATTTGGGCGAAGGAAAAATGAATGTTGACAATACAAGCGTCATCGCCGGAGAAGGAACTGCCATGGAACATCATTGGGACGAGGCCTTTGGATATTTGGGTGTGCCCCTAGATTTTCCTGTAAACAAAAATGGCCTGCTCTTTTGGGGGAAATACCTTAATGATAGAGAATCTAAGATTGGACAAAATGCCACTTTGATGAATGCATTTTTGGCAGGCCGTGCTGCAATTTCAAATGACAATCTGGGAGAAAGAGATGTAAAAATAATGGCTATTCGCCGCAGCTGGGAGCAGGTTTGCGTTGCTACGGCTATTGCATACCTAAATGACGCGATTGCAGCATACGCTGTGGATGATGCCGAAAAACATCATGCACTCAGCGAAGCTTATGCTTTTATATATTCTCTGAAATTTGGTGGAGATACTACAATTCCGACTACATCTGCAGATGTAATTCTGGCATCTTTGGGCGGCACTGCAAACCTGCTTCAAATCAATTTTTACAATACAACACTATCTCAAATACAAAATGCAAAAGATGCATTGATAGCTGCTTTCCCCAGCCTTGCTGCAGTAAAAGACAGTTTATAAGCAACAAAATAATGATAAAATGAGCAGAATATTTTTGTTCTCAATCCTGTTTGTATTTTTTGTTATGGGCTGCAAAGATCCCGATAACAGCTGTGCAACCAATTTTGATCAGACCGCTTTTTTGACAAATATTGCCAACAATATCATCACAGCAAGGTATGACAGTTTAAAGCAGGAGGTAGATGCACTCTCGCTTGCTGTTTCTGATTTTACGGCTTCACCCAGTCAACAAACTCTTGATGCTGCTCGAACTGCTTACCGCAACGCAGGTCTGATTTGGCAAAAAGCCATGATTTTTGAATTCGGCCCGGCTGAGGAGGTCCAACTGCGCGCTACGCTGAACAATTTTCCGGTTTTTGAAAGTCGTTTGGAATATGCAGCAGAAGGTGGCAATTATAATTTGGAAATTGATTCTTTTTCCTACACCCGCGGATTTCCTGCCATCGACTATCTGTTATATGCAGGCGCTGCCGATGATGCAGGCATCATAACTCTTTTTGATACGGATTCAAACGCACAAATTCGCAGAAACTTTTTGACAGCAGTGATGGCTCAAATTAAAAGCAAGACAGATGCAGTGCATAGTGGTTGGGCTACATATAAATCAACATTCATTGCCACAACAGGAGTTTCAACCGGCAGCCCTATAAGCCTACTTGTCAATCAGCTCAATCAAAATTACGAGCTGTTTAAAAATAATAAATTGGGCAATACTATTGGTGCAAAAGTAAGTTATATCGCCTCTCCCGATAAGGTAGAAGCCAAGCACAGCGGCTTATCGCTCGATTTCGCCCTGGCCTCGCTGTATGGAACTTATGAACTTTTTATGGGCAAAGACGGCTCTGGTTTTGATGATTATATTGCAGCAAGCGGGGCGGAAAAAGATGGGCAGCCGCTTCAAAATGTAATTGCAAATCAGTTTAACACCATAACAGCTTCATTGGAAGCACTACGCCCCGAGACATTGAACGGGGCTATTCAAAACAATTTTAATGCTGTAAAAACGGCTTATGGACATGCTCAGAATCAGGTTGTTTATTTAAAAACGGATTTAGCCTCGGTACTCTGTATCAGCATCACTTATGTGGACAATACCGATGATGGTGATTGATGCAACTGCTTTTAATCTAAAAAGGGGAAAGTTCTACGAACTTTCCCCTTTTTTACTTAATACTGCTTAATGAGATTATAATACTCAATACTTTTTTTCAACTTAAAGAAAGGAAGTGTTTCCATCAGTTCTCTTGCTTTTGCTTCGTCTACATTTTTTAAAACCAGTACAGCACCATTACGCTGCTGTCTTAAGTACAAATGCTCTAAGATTCCCTCAGCCTTCCACTTTGCTACTACTTCCTGCTCCTCTTTTAATATTTCAGAAAAATTCTCCGGTAGATTTTCCATGTCCAGTGTCAATATTACTTGAACTCTATTTTCATTTTTTGGCGTCTCTGATTGTTCCATTTTATTTGAATTAGATTGTGAATAAATTGTATTTTAGAATAATAATACAATGATTACCAATGTGATTTGAATATATTTTTTTGTCATAGCATTTGTTTTTCCAATGTATCAAATAACAAATTGTCTGTCGTGGAGATTTTCAATGGATGTACTACATTTTTTCGAAACCCCTAGCGACAAAGGGGAACTTTAGCAGCCCATGCTTCAGCTTCCTCTCAATTATGCTAGAAATGGATAATCTATATAGCCTTTATCCTGACCACCATACATAGTAGCCCTGTCAGCTTCATTTAATTCGGCATTCAATTCGAAACGTTTGGGCAGATCGGGATTTGCCAAAAACAAGGTGCCATAAGAAATCATTTTTGCAATTCCTTTTTGCAATTCGGCCTCTCCTGTTTCGCGGTTGTATCCGCAATTTGCCATTACCGGATGCTTGGATAATTTTCCGAATGTTTCAACCGCATCTGTAGGGTAATGTGGAAATTTATCTGCCGGAAAAGGTACTTTCATTATGTGAACGTAAGACAGGGGCATTTTATTCAGTTCATCTAACAGCAAAGTAAATTGCTCAAGAGGATTTTGATGAACAATATTATTATAAATACTTGTTGGTGAAATTCTTATTGCAACTTTATCCGCACCAAGGGCATTTACCATTTCCTGCATGACTTCCAAAACGAAACGATTGCGGTTTTCAATGCTTCCACCATATTTGTCTGTACGATTATTGGAACTGTCCGCTAAAAACTGATTGGGTAAATAACCAAATGCTGCATGGAGTTCCACTCCGTCAAATCCAGCTTCTATGGCATTTAAAGCAGCCTGTTTATAATCCTGAATAATTTGTACTATTTCTTCGGAAGTTAAAGCTTTAGGCGTTTCATAATCTTTCATGCCTTCCATTGTAAAGTGTTGTTGTCCGCTAATTGCAATAGCAGATGGAGCTACAGGTAATTCGCCATTTTTAACCAAGCTATGTCCTACCCTTCCTGTATGCCATAACTGGGCATAAATCAAACCGTCATTATCGTGAACTGCTTTGGTTACTTTTTTCCAGGCATCAATTTGCTCCTGAGTGTAAATACCAGGTGTAAGTGGGCTGCCTGTGCCTTGTTTTGAAATGTTAATGGCTTCACTGACGATTAAACCTGCACTTGAACGTTGTTTATAGTACAAAACTGTAGAATCGCTAAGCACTCCATGAAAACTGGCACGAGAACGGGTCATCGGTGCCATTGCCATGCTATTTTTAAGGGTATTTTTACCCAAACTTATTTTTTCAAGTAATTTCATTTTATTATTTTTTTAAATGTTTGTGATGCAAATTTACTTCCATTACTTTACTTTTGCAAGTAGTTACTTAATTGTATAGTAATAACACAATTTAAAGCTATGCTAATATTCAATAGATTATGAAAAATAAAAATGCAAAAATTTCTGAACATAAGTGTTCACTAAAGGATGTATTAGACATTATAGGCGGAAAATGGGCCATGCCGATTATTTATATCTTATCGAAAGGCAAAATGCGTTTTAAAGAATTGGAAAGAAGTATTGAAGGAATCAATACCAGAATGTTGGTTAAAGAATTGAAAAACATGGAAGCCAATGGAATACTAAACAGGGAAATATTTGCAACAGTTCCTCCTATGGTTGAATACACACTAACCGAAAAAGGAAAAAAATTATTACCCAGCATTGAGTCGCTCTACAAATGGGGGCAGGAATTTATTGCATAAGCGTTATGACCTGGATTTACAAAACCAACAAAGACAATAGCGCCCGATTTGTTCTTGGAACCGAAGGACAAAAACCACTATTCTGCATAGGGGTTAATCCAAGCACTGCAGCGCCTGACAGTTTAGACAACACCCTAAAATCGGTGCATCGTCAGGCTACATTAAAAGGTTTCGACAGCTGGATTATGCTAAATCTCTATCCACAAAGGGCGACCAATCCCAAAAACATTCACAGCATCCCAGATGTTAATTTGCATAAAGCAAATTTAAAAAACATCAAGGCAATTTTAAAATCTTGCGAAACAGCAACAATTTGGGCTGCCTGGGGAAATCTTATTGAAAGTCGCAAATTTTTGAGTTGCTGCCTTTTTGATATCATCGAACTGTCAAAAGCACATAACCCAAACTGGATAAATATTGGCAAAGTAAGTAAAGTCGGACATCCGCATCATCCGCTTTACTTGTCGGAAACTGCCGAAATAGAAAAATTCGATATCGAAACTTATCAAAAAAATCTATTAAAATGAACAACGTCGAATCGCTTATAAATGCTGAAGAACTTGCTATTCAACTTTTTAATGAGATTGAAAATCGCGGACTAATTCAAGCCGGAAAATCTGAAAACAAACTCAATACGGAAATTTTTGAACTGGCAAAAGAAATGTTCGGCATTGAAAAATACTGGCATAAAAGAATTGTACGAGCAGGCAAAAACACGATTTTTCCTTACCGAGAAAACCCAGCGGATTTGATTATACAAGAGGAGGATATTCTTTTTCTAGATTTTGGTCCTGTTTTCGAGGAATGGGAAGCCGACTTGGGTAGAACCTATGTTTTGGGGAAAAATACTCAGATGCTGAAAATGAAAGAAGATGTTGAAATTGCCTGGAATGAAGGTTATGAATTTTATAAAAAAAACCGAAAGGGACTAATTGCAGCTGATTTTTACAGATTCACCTGCGAGCTTGCCGAAAAACTCGGATGGAAATTTGGTCATATTCATTGTGGGCATCTAATTGGGAGATTTCCACATGAACGGATTCAGGGTGAAGATACACTGAATTATATTCATCCAGATAACAATCATCTCATGAGCGAGCCGGATAAAATGGGGAATGAAAGATTCTGGATTTATGAAATTCACCTAGTGGATAAAACAGAAAGCTTCGGGGGTTTTTATGAGCAGCTGTTAAGGTAAGACTTCAAAATTTTTGAATACTTAGAAATTTTTAAATTAAGGGTTATATTTGTAAATATATTTAAGCGCTACAAAATCAAAACTTATGAAATTATCTTCAACGCTAATTTTAGTTTTTCTTGCCATAAATCTCATGGCGCAATTCCCCATAGGCTCGAGAACACTGAGTTTTAGCGACCCAAGCCGCTCTAACAGAAATGTAACAGCCGAAGTGTATTACCCGGCCACAAGTGCAGGAGCCAATACGACGCTTGCAGCAGGTGAATTTC
Source organism: Saprospiraceae bacterium (assembly GCA_947441325.1). GTDB lineage: Bacteria > Bacteroidota > Bacteroidia > Chitinophagales > Saprospiraceae > Saprospira. Next base: position 4,459 of record CANETR010000018.1, on the reverse strand, counting down.
CTGTCTTGGCTTTCGGACATGGATTTGTTATGTCGGTCTCGGCCTATGACCTGGTCTGGCAAGGCATTGTCCCCCAGGGATATATTATGATTTTACCAACAACCGAAGGTGCTATAACGCCAAACCACGGGAATTTTGGTAGAGACCTGGCTTTTTTGATTTCAAAAATGCGTGACGAAAACCTGAATGCATCTTCTCCTTTCTTTGGCAAAATTGCAGCAACCTCAGCTGTGTTAGGACATTCGATGGGTGGAGGATCGGCTTTTCTAGCTGCAGAATACGATACAACGATTACAGCAATTGCAACTTTGGCAGCTGCCAATACTAATCCGCCATCGATTGCTGCTGCAACAAATGTGGCCATTCCAGCGCTTGTTTTTGCTGGAGTAAATGACTGTGTTACCCCGCCGGCACAGCACCAGATTCCGATGTATGATTCATTGGCGTCGAATTGTAAGACCTACATTTCCATTGATGGAGCCAGCCATTGTCAATTTGCCAATTCTAATTTCTTTTGTTCAACCGGAGAGGCGACCTGTCAACCAGCTGCAACTATTAGCAGAACGGTACAATTGAACACTGTTTTTACCTATCTCCTACCCTGGCTCGACTATCAGTTGAAAGCCGACACTGCGGCAGGTAATACATTTCAAACATTGCTATTAGGTAGCAGCGGAATCAGTTATGAGCAGAACTGTTCATTGACTACTGTATCGGGAATGGAGGAGCTAAGCTCAAACGCATTTTCACTTCTTCTTCAGCAAAATGCCGATTTTGCCATTTTGAAATCGAGTAATAATGATGAATTTTCGATAATGTTGACGGACCTAAGTGGCCGAACCCTTCAACGTAGTGATATAACAGGGAGCTTCGAGTATAATTTGGACTTAACTAACCTAAATAAAGGCTTTTACTTTTTAAGCGTTCAGGTTAAGGGTAAAACTGAATCGGTATTCAAAATAGTACGCTAGTGCACTATGTAAATAATGCATTTAAAGCGGAGTGAAGTATTTTACTCCGCTTTATTTATTTCAATTATAATCTCCTCTGAAAGTGGTTTTCCTTTAAACCCCGTTACAAATGGATACTTCTGCGATTTTTCAATATCTCGATCATCAATTGAGGAAGACAGCAGATAAATTTTTGTGTTTACAAAAAGCTGCAGTTCAAATTTCAATAGCTCATCCAAAAATTCAAAGCCACTCATATTTGGCATTCTTATATCAAGCAGAATAAAATCTGGCAGTGCTGCACTTTGATCAATTAATTCTTTGAGATAAACCAAAGCTTCGTGGGCAGATGAATACATCACTACCTCATTATTTTGGTTATGCAAGTGTATTACTTCTGATTGAATAAAATTGAAAATTTCTTCATCATCGATGAGCAAATATTTTTTCATAAAGCGTTTATATTTTCTTCTAATGGAATTTTAATAAATACGGTAGTTCCCTCATTTTTAACAGAACTAACCTTGATTTCACCGTTCATTTTGTTTAGAATTTCCTTACAGATATACAATCCCAAGCCAGTACCAGCACTGGTATTTGAAGCTCGGTAAAACATATCAAATATCTTAGAAAGATGTTCTTCCGAAATTCCTTCACCATTATCTCTAACTTCTATCAAAAGGTTGCCATTTTCTTTATAGGCTTTGAACTGAACAGTTGATTCTTCATCTTTTTTCAAATATTTAAAGGCATTCCCAATTACATTTTTCAAAACAGTATTGAGACGCGCCCTATCGGTAATGATATAGCCATCAAATTCAATTTGAGTACTGAAGCGAATCTTTTGTGTATTTGAATATTTAATATCATCGTAGATTTCAGAAACCATATCTGAAAGATAAACCTCATCGAATTTCAAGCCTAGTCGCGCATTTCTGGAATATTCCAAAATTTCAAGAATAGTTTCATCCAAACGAAGAATAGATTTTTCGGCCATTTTCAGATAGTTATCGACTTTTGGCTCTAATTGTGCTGTTTTGAATATAAGCGATAGAATCCCCTTTACAGATAATAATGGCGACCTGAGGTCATGCGAAACACTGTACACAAAATTATCAAGCTCGGAATTTATTTTTTTCAGTTCCTCATTTTTCTGTAAGATGTTCTTTTCTATATTTTTAATTTCTGTAATGTCGATACCAATCACAATTACATTTTCAAGCAAATTCGATGCATTATAGACTGGTAAAATGCTTTTAAGCGTATAATGCTCAATTTCATCAATTATGAAAACCTCCTCAAATTGAAGTAATTTTTCTGAGAGGATAGCTTCATTAATTTTAGTTATAAGCAGGTCGAAACGGTACTGAGCCGAAAATTCTTTGGTATCGAGTTCATACAAAGATTTGCCATTGATATTTCTCCAAAATTTTTCCTTTCGGTGAAAATGTTGATTTGAAAAAGTAATCTGAAAATCAGGATTAAGCACAATTACCTCAGAAGGCAGATTATTGAGTACATTTTCATAGAAATTTCTGAGAACAGTAGATTTCGAAAGAAAAATATCGCGTTCTTCTAATGCATTTTCTAGATTTTTCTGTAGCTGTTTTACTCTTGTAATATCCAAAAATACACTTACCGATCCGGTTTTTTCTTCATTTTGATCGAGAGAATCGGCAAAACTGACGAGCAAATCAATTGTTTCAGTTTCTGATTTAGGTAAACCTATTTCATAAGTATTATTATCTAACTTGTTGAAATAAGATATTTTATCTTCCTTTTTTAAATCAATTAGTACAGTCTCACTTCTTTTGTTAAAGATTAAAAGACCCGGATCCTGCACCTGACTAAGTTCATAAAACTTTCGGTTGCCATATATAATTGAATTTTCATTATCCACTTCAACAAGTCCGAGGTTCATATTATCGATAATATTTCGATACTTCTTTTCGCTGGCAATAAGGTTTTTCTCCGAAAGGTCTCTTTCATAAGCCGTAGAAATTATACCCGAAACCGCACGTAGCAATTCAATTTCACTCTTAGTCCATTTTCTATTTTCATTGCACTCATCAACGCCCACAAAACCAAAAAACTCGGCTTTAACAAAAAGCGGATAGATAATAATCGATTTGATATTTTGCGCTTCGAATACCTCTCTGATTTCAAGGGGAAAAATAGAAATATCTTCCGTATAAAGGCTGCCATTTTCAAGCATTGCATTTTTCATAAAAGCAATATCATCAATGTAACTTACATATTTTTGTTCGCCAATTAAAGGCGAAATGTCTGGTCTACAGATCTCATATGTATTTGAACAGGCTCTGCCATTGTCAATATTTTCAAAAATATATACCCTGCTTGCCTCTGTATGAATGAGCATTTTATTTAAGATAAAATTGATACGTTCATTCAAACTTGCTGAGATATTAATTTCAAGAGATATTTCAGCAAGCAGTTCCTGTTGTTTCAGGTAATTTTCAAGTGTTTTTTCTTGTAATTTTTTCTCGGTAATATCTATGTTTGTGCCAATCAGTTTGTTCACTTTTTTATCTGCATCGCGTTCGGCAATGATCAGTGCTTTCAGGATTCTTATTTCTTTGTTGAGTCCATGAATAATTCTGAATTCAAATTCAATGATATCTCCTCCCGAAGCGATAAAGTTGTATGTTTTTTCAACGACAGCATCCTTATCTTCAGGATGCATGTACCCAATAAGATGTCTAAGCGGTTCGGTACTCATTTCTTTGTCGTTTGTACCGTACTGATTCAGTAATTCATTATTCCAGGTTGATTTATTCCTGATATAATCCATTTCCCAAATCCCGATATGGGATTTCTCGGCAATAATCTCGAAGCGCTCGTTGACATTCAGTAACTCGTTTTTGGCAATGATTTCGGCAGTGATATCTCTTTGCAAGGCCACAAAACTCTGATGCTTTCCAAATTCATCGAATATGGGATTTATCTGAAGTGCATTGTAGTATTTTTCACCATTCTTTTTGTAGTTGGTGACAATTACTTCGACATACTCTTTGTTGTCTAAAGCATATTTCAACTTTTCAAGTGCAACCTTATCTGTATCTTTTCCTTGTAAAAATTCTTTGGGTTTTTTACCTTTTACCTCTTCAAGAGAAAATCCCGTAATATTTTCAAAGGCCTCATTTACCCAATCGATACGGCCAAAGGCATCGGCAATTATTACACCATTTTTGGTTTTAAGTGCAATCTGCGATAGTTTCCTCAGCTCGGTTTGCGATTGAGAAATTTCCAAAACCTGCGCACCGATTTTATCATTTTTTCGAATGTTACCCAAAAGAGATTGAACCTGTTGGGCAAAAACACTGAAAATTGTTTCATGTCTTGGTAAAAACTGCTGATAGATAGGATCAAATTCTTTACTTACAAAGCCGATAACCTTCAAATGTACTGCCGATGCCAAATCATTGAACTGATAAAACAAAGCTCTTGAAAAATTTGAAAATTCGGTAAATCCTGACAAATGCTCAACT
>CANETR010000017.1 GCA_947441325.1 Saprospiraceae bacterium | reverse complement strand
GTTTCAGGCGTTGATATAGTAGTGTCAACCCCAATGAGATTATTAGAAATTTATCAGGAAGAGGGACTTGATTTGAAAAAAGTCCAGGTATTGGTTTTAGATGAGGCCGACCGTATGTTAGATATGGGCTTTCGTCCCCAAATTAATGCAATACTTGATGTGTTGCCCCGAAAAAAACAAAACATGATGTTCTCTGCAACTTTTTCTTCGATCATAGAGGAATTGAGTTGGAATTTTATGGACTTTCCTACTAAAATTGAAATTACACCCGAAGCAACTCCTGTAGAAACAGTTGATCAGAAGTCATATCATGTGCCTAATTTTCAGACAAAACTTAATTTGCTCGAGCTTCTATTGAAAGATTCCTCAATGAGTAGAGTGATGATTTTTGTTAAATCAAAAAGTTCTGCAAATAAAATATTCGAATACCTTAAACAGAGAATCAAAGGGGAAATGAGATTGATTCATTCAAATAAAGCTCAAAATGCCCGTATAAATTCTTTCAACGATTTTAAAGAGGGGAATGTACGTCTATTAATATCAACAGATGTAATGGCAAGGGGTATAGATGTGACTGGTGTGAGCCATGTTGTTAATTTCGATGTGCCATCAGTATATGAAGATTATGTGCATCGGATAGGACGAACAGGCAGAGCTTGGAATGAAGGAATAGCGATAACATTCGTAACAAAAGCAGATTTATACCATATTGCTAAAATTGAGAAAAAAATTAGGATGTCTATTCCTGTTTATCCATTAGCAGCCGATTTAGAAATTACAGAAACTCCTTTTGAGGAAAATCAGTTCATGGAACGCGAAATTGATGAACAAAAGAGAAAAGAAGACCCCACTTATCAAGGTGCCTTTCACGAAAAGAAAGATTACAAACTAAAGCAAAAACAGAAAAAAGCAAAGAAAATTCCAAAATTTTCAGGTAAGTCAAAGAGTGTGGTTCAAAAAACGGTTAAATCTGGCACTAAAACCTCGAAACACAACAGAAATAAAAATAACTAAGGGATTGAGCATTTCATGATGTCTGTGTTAAATAATAAGAATTTTAATCTGCAGTTAATAGCAGTTTGCATTGGAGCCTTATTGCTGCTGGGTAAGTTTTTTGCCTGGTGGATAACTCATTCCAGCACGGTTCTTACAGATGCCTTGGAGAGTATTATAAATGTAGTTGCAGGTTCATTAGGCCTCTATAGTTTATATCTTTCAGCGCACCCCAAAGATGAGAATCATCCCTATGGACATGGAAAAATTGAGTTCATCTCAGCTGGGGTAGAGGGCACATTAATCACATTGGCCGGTTTTGTCATAATTGGACAAGCTATGCTGACTCTAGTGTTTGGTGGTACAGCTATTGAACAAGTAGATATTGGTATTTATGTTGCAGTATTTGCAGGCGCCGTTAATTATTTTTTAGGTTATATTACCGAAAAACAAGGGCATAAAACAGGGTCTCTTGCCATGATAGCCGGTGGCCAACATCTTAAATCTGATGCCTATTCTACGATTGGAATGGTATTGGGACTTGTATTGATTTTATTGCTGCAATCTGTTTGGGAATTAGATTTAGCTGCCCGAATTGTCGATAACATCGTGGCAGTAATTTTTGGTGGAATAATTGCATGGACTGGCTACGGAATTCTCAGAAAGTCGGTGGCAGGTATTATGGACGAAGTAGATTATGAATTAGTAAAGAATATTTTAAAACATCTCAATGACAATAGAACTGAAAATCGAATAGATGTACATAATCTTCGTATTATTAAATATGGACCCTCACTTCATATAGATTGTCATATCACTGTTCCATGGTATTTCAACACAAGAGAAGCTCATGAAGAGGTTGACAGTCTGGAACACTTACTCAAGGAAAGCATTGATAGTTCTGTTGAAGTATTTGTGCATGTGGACCCATGTATACCAAATTCTTGTAGGCTGTGTGCTAAGATAAATTGTCCTGAACGGGTTCAAGAAATGAGCGCTAGGGTAGAGTGGACTGCAGATATGATTATGAAAAACAGAAAACATGGATTATATCATCTTGATTGATGTTTTGAATAGAAACTTAGAAACCTTCCATGCTTATTTGTATCAATTTTGTATTTTTACAATTCTAATTACAGAAGACAGTTATAATGAAACAGACAATAAAACAAAAGCAGGTTGCTGCTATGATACAAAAAGAATTTAGTGCAGTGCTGCTCTTGGAGGGTAATCTTATTTATGGGGATGCACTCGTTACGGTAACCCGTGTTAGAATGAGCGCTGATATGGGAATTGCTTACATCTATCTAAGTGTGTATAATACCCTGTACAAGCAGGAAATTATTAAAGAAATTTGGGAGAACTTAGCCAGACTACGTGGAGAATTAGGCAAACGAATTAGAAAACAGGTAAGAAGAATTCCAATGCTAAAATTTTTCATTGATGATACGCTCGATGAAGTTGAACACTTAGATATGCTTTTCAATGCAATCAATAACCCTGGTTCTAGTGAAATGTCAATGAAAGAGGCTATGGAATTGAGATCCTCCAAAACCGAGGGCGATGATGAAGCGGAAGAAGAGGATAAGGATACCGACGAAGAAGAATAAGAATATCTGATTCAGAAATAGCTTTAAAGAAGTCTTTACACCTATCTTTTTTCATGTATTTACCTTTAAGATTCGCTGTCAGATATGTCTTTTCCAAAAAGACAACCAATGTGATTAACATAATATCAATGTTATCAGTGTTTGGTATTACCATGGGTAGTGCTTCGCTAATTATTTTACTATCGGTATTTAATGGCTTTGAGGATATCTTACGTGATTTAATGGGTGTGTACAAGCCCGATTTACATGTTTCGGTGAAAGAGGGTAAAGTTTTTAGTATTAATGATGAAAAACTGAAAGCCTTAGGGAAAGTAAAAGGGGTAATTGCTTATTCTAAAATTTTAGAGGAAATTGCTTTATTTGAATATGACGGCGTTCAGAATATTGGCAATATTAAAGGCGTAGATGAGCAATTTTTATCGGTAAGTTCATTAGATAGTACCATTCAGCGAGGAAGTTTTTCGCTTGGAAATAAGAGCGGTAGTCAGATGGGGGTTGTTGGTGCCACAATTGAGCATACCTTGCAAATCAGGACCATGCAATCGAAACCTATAACGGTATATATGCCTAAGCGAGGAGAGACAAAAATGTCATTGACCAAAAAACCTTTTGACAAGAAAGAAATATTCCCAACAGGTGTTTTTAGTGTTAGGCAGGTCGATTATGACAATACGGTTATCAGTAATTTAAAATTTGTTCAGGAACTGCTTAGTTATAAAAAAGGAGAATGCTCAGCGATTGAAATAAAGACAGATCCCTCATTTAATCAAGTTCATATTCAGAATCAAATCCTTCAGATCCTAGGGGATGATTTTGCTGTTAAAAACAGATTTCAACAAGATGAAGCTTTTTTCAAAATAGCCAATATGGAAAAGTGGGTAGGTTTTCTGATTTTTGCTTTTACCCTGGTTTTGGTTGCTTTTAACATGATTGGAGCATTATGGATGTTGGTTCTTGAAAAGCGGAAGGATATAGCAAATCTAAAAGCAATGGGTGCATCAGATGCCTTGGTACGCAATATTTTTTTGACAGAAGGTGCTTTATTATCGGGGATTGGGGTATTTATTGGAACGCTCTTGGCAGTTGTGCTATGTGTTTCACAACAGCAATTTGGCTGGGTTAAATTACAGAACGATGGGGCTACTTTTTTAATTACTGCCTATCCTGTCAGCATGCATTTTTTCGACATATTGATTGTAATTATTACAGTACTAGTTATTGGCATTACAGCTTCGGTACTGCCGGCAAGAAGAGCAGCAAGAATTAAAAGTTTGGTGAGAGAGGATTGATAATCTTTTTTATTATTTTTTATTTTTCTAATGAACAGGCTTTCATTTGTTTATATCGCAGAATCTCCATTGGGCGGCCGTGGTGTTTTTACAACAGAATTTATACCTGTAGGTACCCTTATAGAAATTGCACCGGTCATAGTCTTAGCTGAACAGGATCTAAAACTGATTCACGACCACACCATTTTACACGATTATTATTTTCTTTGGACAGATGATGGAAAAAGCGCTGCCATTGCATTAGGTTTTGGGTCCTTATATAATCATTCCTATATGCCTAATGCGGAATATTTTACTAATATAGAAGACAAGTCAATTGACGTTTATGCTATTAGAGATATTTTAGCTGGGGAGGAAATTACCTTCAATTACAATGGAATGCCATTTGATAATACTCCCGTTTGGTTTGACGACCCCGAATATAAACGATAGTTTTTTAAACAAAAAAGTTACATTTTGTTTGTAAAATAATTGGCAAGTCTCATTTTTTACCTATATATTTGCAAGAAGCGCAGGTTTAAATTTTAAAAATGTTAACAAAAAGGTGATATGCCTTTTATGATATTGTAGGTTACAATGGAAAATGATAATAAAGACGAGGAATTGAACGAACTTTCAAGTGAAAATTCCAATATTGAGAAAAAGCCTCAGAAGGATGTGCTGGGTGACATGTACAAAGATTATTTTTTGGATTATGCTTCCTATGTAATCCTTGAAAGGGCAGTACCAGCTATAGAAGATGGTCTAAAACCAGTACAAAGAAGAATCTTATATGCCATGTATGTCATGGATGATGGACGTTACAATAAAGTAGCCAACATTATTGGACAGGCAATGCAATACCACCCACATGGTGATGCTTCTATCGGGGATGCATTGGTCAATATGGGGCAGAAGGATCTCTTGATTGACTGTCAGGGAAACTGGGGAGATGTTCGTACAGGAGATAATGCTGCTGCCTCCCGTTATATCGAGGCCAGATTGTCCAAATTTGCTAAAGTTGTACTGTTTAATTCAAAAACAACAATATATCAACTTTCTTACGACGGCAGAAAGAAAGAACCAGTTACACTGCCAGTTAAGTTTCCGCTTTTATTAGCGCAAGGCGTTGAGGGTATTGCAGTTGGATTGGCTACCAAAATTTTACCACATAATTTTATTGAACTTATTGAGGGCTCAATAGAGATTCTAAGGGGCAATAAAACCAAAATTTATCCCGATTTCCTGACTGGTGGTTTTGTTGATGTAAGCAACTACAACGGGGGTAAACGTGGCGGTAAAATCAGGGTAAGGGCCAAAATAGAAATTACTGATCGTAAAACATTGACGATAAAAGAAATACCATTTGGTACTACAACTGGTTCTCTTATCGAAAGTATCATTAAAGCCAGTAATAAAAATAAAATTAAAATAAAAAAGGTAGTTGATAATACTGCCGAGCATGTTGAGGTTGTAGTAGAGCTACCACCCGGCACTTCACCCGAAATGACGCTGGATGCACTTTATGCATTCACAGACTGTGAATTGTCCATCTCACCCAATGCCTGTGTGATTATGGGCGGCAAACCGGTATTTATAACTGTTGATGAATTGCTGGAATATGCAACAAAGCAGACTAAAGACCTTTTGGAATGGGAGTTGAGAATTCAGGAGGAGGAGTTGATGGAGAAATGGCATTTTGCCAGCCTCGAAAAAATATTCATAGAGAACAAAATCTATCAGAAAATTGAAGATTGTGAAACCTGGGAATCTGTTATCACTACGATTGATGAGGCTTTGAAACCCTATGTCAAAAACTTTTACAGAGCCATTACGCATGACGATATAATCAGGCTTACAGAAATCAAGATCAAAAGGATCTCTAAATTTAACAAATTTGAAGCCGATGAATTAATTCGCAAGCTAGAAAACGAATTGAAAGATACCCGCAACAACCTAAATAATATAACTGATTACAGCATTGCTTATTATCAGAAACTACTCAAGGATTTCTCGGCTGGTCGTGAACGAAAAACGAAAATAACACAGTTTGATAATATTTCTGCAGTTGAGGTTGTTGTAAATAATGCCAAATTGTATTTGAACAGAGAGGAAGGTTTTATGGGCTATGGGCTCAAAAAAGACGAGTTTCTCGAAGAGTGTTCAGATATTGACGATATCATTGTTTTTAATAGGGATGGTACTTTTATGGTGACAAAAATTGCCGATAAGGTATTTATTGGCAAAAATCCTTTGCATGTTGCTGTTTGGCGAAAACAAAACGAGCGGATGATCTACAATGTTGCTTATGCCGATTTGGGTGCAGGGGTTAATTATGTAAAGCGTTTTACTGTTCCTGCAATTACAAGAGATAAAAAGTATCCAATAGCCGATGGTGTAGATAAGTCGCAGGTCTTACATTTCTCTGCCAATCCCAACGGTGAGGCAGAACTTATCCTTGTGAAGCTCACGCAATCCTGCAAGGCTAAGAAAAAAGAATTTGAGTATGATTTTTCAACACTCACCGTAAAAGGCCGTGGAGCAAGGGGAAATGTTCTGACCAAATATCCAATTAGAAAAATAACAGTTAAAAGCAAAGGCGAATCAACCCTTGGAGCTTTAAAGATATGGTGGGATTCAGCTACAGGTCGATTGAATACTTCTGAATATGGACAAATGCTCGGAGCATTTGAAGAGGATGACCGTATCATAGCATTTTATCAGAACGGAAGCTATGAGATGACCAATTTTGAACTCCACAACCGTTTTGAGCCAAAAGATATACAGTATATCGGGCAGTATGACCCTGATACTGTAATCACTTCAATCTATTATGATGGAGAGCGAGAGGCTGTGTATGCAAAAAGATTTCGAGTAGATACTACCACGCTCAATTCAAGATTTGAATTTATAAATGCGCATAAAAATTCTCAACTCTTGTATTTTTCATTGCATCCAGAACCTAAGATCAAGTATTCATTCAAAGATAAAAAAGGCATTGCACAAGAATCTGAGATAGATTTTAATACAGTTGATGTGATGGGAAGAAATGCAGTGGGTAATAAATTAAGTGACCAAAAACCCCTAGAAATTATAGATATTAGTCCTGAGATAGTAGAAGAAGAGGAAATCACCATTCAGGATGATTCTAATGATGATAGCGGAAATGATATTCAACCCACCTTATTTTAATCAAAAGAGTATTAAATCCTTTTATCTCGGTTTCTAAATTCAATAAAGGCCAACAAAATGATTTTTAAAGCGTTTATTTTTAGAACTATTCTAAATAATTTGCCAAAATCTTAAACAAATAAGTAAAATTTCAGAATTTTGCGGCGAATTAGATGCTTTTAAAATTATAAAATGAATAATAACCCAATAGAGACCGATATCCTTATTATTGGTGCCGGACCAACAGGACTTTTTACCGTATTTGAGGCCGGACTGCTTAAATTAAGATGTCATCTGATTGATTATCTGCCGCAGGCAGGTGGTCAGTTGACTGAGATTTATCCCAAAAAACCAATTTATGACATTCCTGGTTTTCCTGAAGTTTTGGCAGGTGATTTAGTTGACGGCCTGATGAAGCAAATTGAACCTTTCAAACCTGGTTTTACTCTAGGAGAAAGAGCCGAGTTTATTGAAAAAACAGACGATGGGAAATTTAAGGTAGTCTCTCACAAAGGTACGGTCCATATCGCTCCTGTAATTGCTATTGCCGGAGGGCTGGGCTGTTTCGAACCCAGAAAACCGCCAATTGGAAATATAGCAGATTATGAAGACAAAGGGGTGGAGTATATCATAAAAGAACCTGAATTTTACCGAAATAAGCGTATTGTAATTGCGGGTGGCGGTGACTCAGCTTTGGATTGGACCATATTTTTGGCTGAAGTTGCCTCTGAAATCGTGATGATACACAGACGAAAATCTTTTAGAGGGGCACCCGATTCTGTTGAAAAAGTTGAAAAGCTCGCCGAAGAGGGTAGAATAAAGCTAGTTACAGATGCTCAGGTTATTGGTCTTGGAGGTAAAGAAAAATTGGAATGGGTTGAAATTGAACAGACCGGAGCGGAGAATTTTAACATCGAAACGGATCATTTTATTCCTCTTTTTGGACTTTCCCCTAAACTAGGCCCAATAGGGGAATGGGGACTTCAAATTGACCGTAGTGCTGTAGAGGTAAATACCTTTGATTACAGTACCAATGTGCCGGGCGTTTTTGCAATTGGCGATATCAATACCTATCCTGGAAAATTGAAATTAATACTTTGTGGTTTTCACGAAGCTACCCTTATGGTTCAGTCGGCGTTTAAAATAATTTACCCCGAGAAAAAAGTGCAGTTTAAATACACCACTGTAAATGGGGTAGAAGGTTTCTGATTTAATTTGAACTATAAAAGCAAAGGTAGATGAGCGATTATTTCAGTTTTTACGGATTAGAAGCTTCCTTTTTACTCGACGAAGCCCTATTTCGCCGTAAATATCTTCAGCTAAGCAGAGATTTTCATCCCGATTTCTATGGTATGGAGTCGGAGGAAAAACAAGCTGAAGCCTTGGAGCTCTCTTCAAAAAACAATGAAGCGTTCAAAGTACTTTCTGAGTTTGACAGGCGTTTTGCCTATATTCTTGGTCTTCATGGATTATTGGATGAAGAAAAAAATAAAAATGCTTTACCACAATCCTTTCTTTTCGAAATGATGGAACTGAACGAAGCTTTGTCAGAGCTTGAGTTTTCATTTTCTGAAATTGGATTTGACAAATTGGAAGGGGAGATAGATAGACTAAAAAGTGATCTTTACGCTGCTGTATTACCCGATTTAACGGGCTATAATAAAGAGAATGCCGATGCTGAAATGCTCAACAGATTGCTTGTGTATTATCTAAAAAATCGATATCTCAATCGAATTCAAACAAGACTAAAGTTAGTAGCAGAGCGGAAAAGCTAAGAATTGTATAATTTTCTTGTTGAAATGCTTTTTAATTAGATTTCCTTGCCTTATATTTGCCCTGCTTTAAAATGGTCTATGAGCCTTGATGGCGGAACTGGTAGACGCGCTTGACTCAAAATCAAGTATCGGCAACGATGTGGGGGTTCGATTCCCCCTCGAGGTACTAAAGTCTCATCTTTAATCAGGTGAGACTTTTTTTATTAGAAATAAACTGCTACACCTAAGCCCAAATGGTATGAGACGTTACGCTAAAATACTTATTTGCTTTTTATTTTTATTCTTTACTGCTTTGCTAAAAGCTCAGCTGGGCTGTACCGACCCACTTGCAAATAATTATAATTCTTCTGCTACTCAAAATGATGGTAGTTGTACCTATCAAAATGCCAATATTTCTCCTATTAGATCCAGTATACTTCCTGCTCTGCTAGACGAAAGTTCGGGCCTGATATTTTGGAACGATAGAATCTGGACCCATAATGACGATATCGATATCAATCTATATAATTTTCATCCTGACACTCTAAGTAATATTGCCAGTATCCCCTTAGTTGGAACCGTTAATATTGATCAGGAGGAAATCTCACAAGACTCAAATTTTATCTATATAGGCGATTTTGGCAACAATGCCAACGGCAATAGAACTGACTTGAAAATACTTAGAATCAACAAATTGGATTTATTGCAGAATTTAATAACTGTAGATACTTTATTTTTTTCCTATTCCGACCAAACTAATTTTTCATCTAGTGGTGCGAATAATACAGATTTTGACTGTGAAAGTTTTATTGTAACCAGCGATAGCATTTATTTATTTACAAAACAATGGATTAGCCAAAAGACAGCTTTATATGTCATGCCAAAAACGCCAGGTACACATATAGCTTCATTTAAAGCGATCTTCGATGTGCAGGGACTTATAAGCGGGGCATATTACAATGAAGAAAAAAGGCTATTGGTGTTAGCTGGTTATTCAAGCATTGTTCAGCCATTTATTTACCTGTTTTATGATTTTACAACGTCTAATTTCTTTGGTGCCAACAAAAGAAAGATTACCTTAAGTTTGCCTTTTCATCAGGTAGAAGGTATTTGCAGCCCCGATGGTCTTAAATATTATCTTACAAATGAAAGACTTGTAAATTCATTTCTTACGATTGATCCCAAAATACATGAACTGGATTTAAGTCAATATCTTGATAATTATCTCAATCCCCCAGTACTCTCAGTGAATGAAATTATTATTTCTGATTGTGCATTCTATCCAAATCCGTCGAGCGATTATATTTATTTTGACAATCCAAATGAAAATTCTGCTCAAATTATTTTTACCAACATGGCAACCGGAGTAAAATCGAGTTTTGAATTATTAAATTCAAATTTATTCAATTTGTCTAACCTTAATTTAAAGGGTCTTTACCATCTTTCTATTCTGAATATGGATGATAAAGTTTTATGTTCTGACAAGATTTTCGTCAAATAGAATTCGATAGCTATTCTTGGCAGGCAGCTCAAATTTTCATTTACCTAAACTCAAGGAATTTATCTACTGCCTTCGCCTTTTTTAGCGTGTAGGAATCCTTGAAATAATTCTGATAAAGTTTCCAGGGCGCTTTTGAACCCTGTTTTGGCAAAACATCAGCGGCTCTTTTTACATATCCTGCATCAAAATCAAGTAGGGGCTCGGATTTGAACTCATTAGGGTCAAACTTCGGAATACAAACTTCATATTTTTTTGCTTTCATATAATTCAGAATGCGGGTTACATAGTAACAGCTTAAGTCGCATTTTAAGGTCCATGAAGCATTGGTATAACCTATAGCCACCGCAAAATTTGGAATTCCGCTGAACATGACTCCTTTATAACAGTGAATATCCCTAGGATTTGCCAATTGGCCATTGACATGTATGGTCATTCCGCCTAATAATTGAAGCCTTAATCCTGTGGCTTTAACGATAATATCGGCTTCGAGTTCAACTCCCGAATCAAGTAAAATACCTTTCTCTGTAAATGTTTTAATTGTATCCGTTACAATGTCGGCCTTGCCGCTTCGGATTGTTTTAAACAGATCTCCGTTTGGTACGACGCAAAGTCTTTGGTCCCATGGGCCATATTTTGGTTCGAAGTGACGCATATCGAAGTCCTCATTTAACTGGGCCTTGGCTTTCTTCAGTATATATTTTTTCATCATGTTTGGCCAACGCTGACAGGCCTGATAAAACCATTGTCCGATTCGGATGTTTTTCCAACGGATAATGCGATAGGCTGTTTTAGTAGAAAATATTTTTTTTATTCTTTCCGCCAATTTGTCCTTCCTGGGTAGCGACATAATGTAAGTAGGGGAGCGTTGTAGCATGGTCACTTTTTCGGCCTTTTTCGAAAGCTCGGGAACAAGTGTTACAGCTGTTGCGCCACTGCCGATAACTACAATTTTCTTGGCTTCATAATTCAAATCTTCGGGCCATTTTTGCGGATGGATGCTGATGCCCTTGAAATTTTCTATTCCCGGAAAATCAGGTTCATAGCCTTTGTTATAATCGTAATAACCACTGCAGCTGAAAATAAAATTACTCTGAATCGTTTTTTGGAAGTTTCCACAGTCTATCGTCAGCGTCCAAATTTTTGCTGCATCATCCCAGCTGGCATCCATAACCTTGTGCTTAAATAGGATTTTTTTATCTATTCCAAATTTAGCGGCTGTGTCTTTTATATATTGAAGTATGGAAGGCCCGTC
>CANETR010000016.1 GCA_947441325.1 Saprospiraceae bacterium | reverse complement strand
GAAGTTGCCTCAGTTTTACACCTGCTGTGTAACAAAAAAAGCAGATCCGAACCACTGTTCGAATCTGCTTTTATATTAAAATCTATTTTCTTAATTATGCACTTCCGGCATTTTGCATTCTTCCTCGGCTTTGCGGCCGCAGACCTGACAATCGCCAATCTGATTTTTCAGCATGGGGTTGTTTTGAGCGCAGGAGCCTCTGAACGGTTCACCTTTAAAAATATAGCGAATATTCATGAGCACAATTCCAATGAAAAGGGCTACAAAAGCAACTACAAAGGTGGTCAAAGTCTGTACTAACATATCGGTGGTTTAAAACTTTACAAAATTAACAAGAATAAATGAAATTTGGTTGAAATGAAAGGCTATTCCTCCTCAAAATCCATAGGAATATCATCTAGGTCCAAATCCAAGTCAGAATCATCATCATCATCCAATTTAAACTCAACTGGCATTGGTTTATCCAATTTCATAACAGCATTTTCGATGATTTGATGCAATGAAACTGGTTTTTTTGCCGCTTTTGGCTCATTCAAATTATCAATTACTGCTTTATTGCTGCTTTTTTTGAAGAACTTTTCGAGCTCTTCGGGCGAGCGTTTTGTGATTGTCCTTTTCATAGTTTAATAGTCTTTTACAAAATTGGGGCTAACAGAATCCTAATTCCCGGCTCCGGTTTTTTTGCGGAAGCCAATAGATTTTTTATTGAAAATATCTTCGTCGTTGCTGAGTTTCAGCGTGGCAGTATCCTCGTAAGTGATTACATTGAGCATCATCGGATTACGCTCCTCATTTGGCATGGCCGCAAGGCGCAGACTCTGATTTTTGGTAATCTCATTGATGACATTTCTTACTGTACGGGCATTGCCAAAATATTTATCGCGATAATCGTAAATAAATTCAAGGTATTTTTTCAGATGCTCTTTGGCATCTTCCTCAATACTGAAACCTTCCTGTTCGAGCATAAGTTCTGCTATGCGGAAGAGCTCTGCTGCTGAATAGTCTTCAAATTTGAGCATCTTATCGAAACGGGAGCGCAGGCCAGGATTTGCTTTGAGGAAAACTTCCATATTGTCGGGATAACCAGCCACAAAAACAAAAAACTGTCCGCGGCTGTCCTCCATTCTTTTTAGTAGGGTTTGAATGGCTTCGTTTCCGTAATCGCTGCTGCCGCCCATGTTCCCGGCTCCTCCGGAGGTAAGCGCATAAGCCTCGTCGATAAACAAAACGCCGCCCATGGCCTCATCAACTTTCTCGGCTGTTTTAATCGCAGTTTGACCAACATAGCCGGCAACCAGACCCTGACGGTCGGTTTCAACTGTGTGACCTCTTTCTAAAATGCCCAAAGCCTTGTAAATCTTTGTCAAAATACGGGCTACGGTAGTTTTACCTGTACCGGGATTGCCAATAAACACGGTATGCAGGAAAAATTTATTGAGCACATTGCGGCCACTTTCGCGGTAAAAACGTACCAGACGAACCATTTCCTCAATTTCTGTTTTTACATTATCCATACCGATAAGCCCTTTCAGTTCGGCCATCGACAATTTGAGCAGTTTTTCATCAATTGGCAGATTCGGCAATTTCTTTGGACGTTCAATGTCAATCATTTCCACATCCTGAATTTCAACAGTGGCGAGGGTTTCCTTATCGAATTGAGCAGGATTTTCGGCAGACATGATGCGCAGTCCAAGATTTATTTTGGCCTGATCGATGAGATCGTACACAAAACGCGCATTGCCAAAGGTTTTATCTCTTTTTCGGTAAGCCTCTGTTATGATTTCATCAATCAGATTTTTAGCCGCTTCCGACAATTTTACTGCTTTGCGATTACAGGCATATTCCGAAATCTGCGAGAGTTCATCAGGCAGGTAATCGGGAAATTCGAAATACATTTTGAACCTCGACTTCAAACCTGGGTTCGATTCGAGAAAGCTTTTCATTTCTTTGGGATAGCCTGCTGCAATCACGGCCATGTCGCCCGCACCATTCGACATTTCTTTTACCAGAATTTCGATTACCTCGCGGCCAAAATCTTTGCTGTCATCGTTTGCTCTTGCCAGGGCATATGCCTCATCGATAAAGAGAACGCCACCACGGGCTTTTTCGATAGCATCCTTCACCTTGGGTGCAGTTTGCCCGATGTATTCACCTACCAGGTCCACACGGTCAACCTCATGTACATGCCCTTTGGTGAGTAGGCCCATACTTTTGTAGAGTTTACCCATCATTTTGGCAACCGTGGTTTTGCCGGTGCCCGGATTTCCGTAGAAAACGGAGTGTATATTAATCTCCTCATCCTCCACAAAACCTTTTTCGCGGCGAAGATTCAAAAACTTGAGATAGCTTGCGTGTTCCCTTACTTTTTGTTTGATGCTGCCAAGCCCGATCCGCTCATCTAATTTGAGCATGACCGTTTCGAAATTATCATCCTCTTCCGGATTATCATTAAAAATGATCGGTTGAATCTGATTTGGCAATACAGCTCCGGCTATACCCTCTTCTGCTGCTACACTCACTTCGAAAGGAATCACGGCAAGGAGGCTGTCCATGAAAATAATTTCGGCGCTGTAACTGTCCTCGGACCAGGATCCATTTATATTGGAACCCCAATGAATGCTGAGGTCGATGTAATCATCTTCGGCATCGACATGATGCAGTTTTACGGTTTGCCCTTTGAGCTCTCGGGCAGAATTTATAAATTTTACGGTAATTTCGCAGTACCAGCTTTGGCCTTTCAACATATTTGCAAGAAGGATTTCGCTGTAGACATAGCGGGTTTCTTCTTTTGCAAAAGTTTTCAGATAAACTCTTTCATCCTTGGCTAGGTCGTCGTAAGGACCTTCGTAAAGTTTGAGCGAGCGAAGCGCGACATATCCCATAGGATCGGGCATTTTTATATGACTCTCCTCTACATAAAAATATTTTGTACCAACTTTTTCCCCATCTACATAGGCTTCCCAGTAATAGGTGCCTTTTTTCCAGAATGTACCTGTTTTTTTATTGCCCCAGCCTTCGCGAACATAGAGCACTGGATCGTATTTACTCACTTTACGCTCAAAGCTGAGGTCGCAAAGTTCTTTACGTCCCTTTTTTAGTGAAAAACATTTGAGATTTACTTGTACAGTCCAGTCTTCTTCATCGAAAAGCTTATTGTAAATTGACAGTTCGGCATAGAGATAATTGGTTTCGTAACGATCGAAAACCTGACGATATTTTTTCTTGTTGTCGGCCAACCATTCAGTCGATCCGTAAACTTTTAGGTCGCGGTATTTAAATTTTATAAAATTCGGATCCAATAA
This sequence comes from Saprospiraceae bacterium, assembly GCA_947441325.1. Taxonomy (GTDB): domain Bacteria; phylum Bacteroidota; class Bacteroidia; order Chitinophagales; family Saprospiraceae; genus Saprospira. Next base: position 8,559 of record CANETR010000016.1, on the reverse strand, counting down.
TTTTGACATCGAAATATATTTTGAAGAACTCAAAATCTCTGCTTGTTTGCGTATTTTGAATTCCCGATTAAGTGTAAAAGTCATAATCCCGCAGGAGCGGGTTGTCTATCAGCAATCAAATTTAATCAAATTTGATAAGATAAGCAAAAATTAATGAAAATATTCAAATCAAAGCAGTTCCAGGCATTTTTTCAGACTGTCGCGCCAGTAGGGGATGCCGATACCAAAATCTGCTTTTATTTTCGACTTGTTGAGCAGACTGAAATGCGGACGGCGGGCAGGAGTCGGATAGTCCTTGGTTTCAATAGGAAAAACCTTGACAGGAAGCTTTCTGATTTCGAAAATTGAAACAGCAAAATCGTACCAGCTGCATACGCCCTCATTGCTGTAATGATAGATTCCTTTCCATTGAGGACCATTACCCGATTCATGAATCTTTATCATATCGAGCATGGCTTCTGCAAGGTCGGCAGCATAGGTAGGTGTTCCTATCTGATCAAAAATAACTTTCAATTCGGGCCTTTCGGCGCCCAATTTTAGCATGGTTTTTACAAAATTGTTACCAAATGAAGAGTAAACCCATGAGGTACGTACTACAATAGTCTGTGCACAGATTTCCATGGCTTTTTGTTCACCCTGTAGCTTGGTCAGTCCGTAAACCGACTGCGGATTAGTTTCATCCGTTTCAATGAAAGGTGTATTTTGGCTGTTGTGGTAAACATAATCGGTAGAAATATGCAGCAGTTTCGCGCCATAAATATTGCAGGCGCTTGCCAGATTTTCTGTACCTGTCACATTTACTTTTATGGCATTGTCGGTATCTGATTCAGCCTTATCAACAGCGGTGTAAGCAGCACAATTGATACAATAAGCAATCTGATTCGCTTTAAAAAAATCAGCCACTTCGTCGTAATTGCAAATGTCGAGCTCATCGGCATCGCTGAAAATAACATTGAAGTCCGGCAGAAAATTCTTGGCAGCCAAACTTCGAAGTTCACTTCCCACCTGACCTTTGGCGCCTGTTACCAGTATATTTTTCATTAGATTTTTGACTTAATGTTAAAAAGTGAAACAGTCTATATGCTCCGATAAGCTAGGCAGTATGCGGTCTTTGTCAGAAAGTATTGCATCACACAAATTGATCCCCCAATCAATTTCCAGGGCAGGGTCATTATAAATGAGACCGCCTTCATCGGCTTTTGAGTAAAAATTATCGCATTTATAGAAAAACTCTGCTGTTTCACTCAGCACTACATAACCATGTGCAAAGCCACGGGGAACATAGAGCTGCAGTTTGTTTTCAGCACTCAATTCTATGCTGTAAGACTTGCCATAAGTGGGCGAACCCAGCCGCAGGTCGACTACCACATCGAGCACTTTACCTTCCAAAACCCTAACCAACTTTGCCTGCGCTGCCTCGCCTTTCTGAAAATGCAGACCACGAAGCACCCCATAAACAGATCTGGCCTGATTGTCCTGAACAAAGGGTCTCGATATGCCAGCTGTTTCGAATAGTTGTTGATTGAAACTTTCGAAAAAATAACCGCGCTCATCGCCAAAAACTTTGGGTTCGAAAACCACAAGACCGGGAAATTCTGTTGTTGTAAAAGGCATTTTGATGTTGGTATGTGCTTTTATAGATTCCGCAAATTTATTCAAAACATTTGATTTGATCGCTTAAAAAATCCAGATAATATACTGTGTAAACCTGATAAGCTTTCGACCAGTTTATTTTTACTTCGGCAATCTCAAACTTTTTTAGTCTTTTTAGGCTGGATTTTGGCACAAAAAAGCTGCATTTATACAAGGTTTTATTGTCCTTCAGTACTGGTTCGGCACCAGTAAATGTTTTTAGGTAGATGCTTTGGCCTTGGATAGAAGTCAGTTCCAAACTTGAATTGGGAGACATTGCGCCCATTTGAGTGGAAATTTCAAGGTCCTCAATGATAATATTCAGGCTTAAAAGGTATTTATTATCCATTTTTGACATGCCTGCCCAACATTCCAGATAATCTTTTCCAATAAAATAGCTTTCGCTTCCCTTGGGGCTGTATGTAAAAAATTTTCGAGGCTTCAATTGCAGTTTTTTTCTGCCGCTGAATTCATCGCTCAGATTCATTTCCCACTCGCAGCTGATGGAATCTTGGATTTGAGCCGATAGCCCAATACAGAAAAATAATAGAAAAGCTGAAAAATATAGTTTCATTTTGGGGTATAAGTTCTCTGAACTAATAATGTTCAAAGATAAAGCGATTTTAAAATTAAGACAAAGTGCGCTTTAATTATGTTCAAAAATAATTCAATGCGTTAAATTTACACTAATGAAATCAGCCTTTCTTTAACTGCTAGTTGTTTTTACTATTTTTGTACTTTAAAGTAGTGAGGAGTAATGAAGAAATTAGACAGCTTGGTACAGAAAACAGATCGACTGAGAAAGGCACTGGAAAAAACATCTTTTTCGGCGCAGCACATATTTCAAATGCAGGGAGAATGGGAGGCCATTTTACAAGGCAAAAAAATCAACTATGGAACTATTCCATTGCTATATGCTATGGCTATTCGTTATCCGGAGTTGAATGCCATGGCAGCCGAAAAATTGGAAGCATCGCTAAAAGACGATTATAAAGAAAATCCACTTCAGAAAGACTCAACACTTTCCATTATTGGCAATAGCGGCCTAAGCAAAACTGAAATTAAAAATATATTGAAGGAGTCGGATGTTAAATACAGCACGCTTCCAGAAAATTCAACCCATTTGCTTATCGGTCGCAGTCTGAAAGAATCTGAACTAGCATTGATATTGGAACTAGAGGATGGCAGAACGCTGATGAACGAAGCAATGTTTTTTGATTTTTGTAAGGAAATCAGAAGTTTTGATGCCGATAATCCCGATGCAATCAGGCAATTGATGATGCACGAGGATGATATAAATGTAGAAATTGCTATGGAGCTGATGAAATCGACTGCGTCGCCAAAAGATTTTATTTCAGAGATTTTCGGAATTTTTCTGATTTCAAAAAATGATGAATTGGTTGCAAAGGCTGAAAAACTCTTAAAAGTATATGGTTCAGCACAATTAAAAAGTCGACTTTCCAAGGTCAAAAAAGACATGATGAACAGCGATTTTGAAGTTTGGATGCGCGATGCGGGCGTGAATGCAGGGCATTTTTACCGCCTTGCCTATTTAAAAGATCCCCGTTTTGTTTCCTATTTCAACCGTGCTGTTCAATTTTTGAAAGCTGATGAGCTCGATCTTTTTTTGGATGATGCCATCCGTTGTTGGGCATTCAGCTCAAAGCCACAGCATATCTCAGTGCCTTCTGATGTTGATTTTGAACGTTTTGCGCCTAAAATATATCAATGTCACGGACTGAAAGAACTGACCATTAATATTCAGAATTACAACTTCTTAAAGAAATTGCCCCTCGGAATCTCTGCACTCTCTGATTTGGAAAGCCTTATAATTACGCCTTCACTTGCCGAATTCCCCTTGGAACTTCAGAAGCTGCCCAAACTGAAATCTCTTTTTATCAATGCAGTGCAAATGATAAATTTGGACAATGTTTTTAATCGCGGTTTTGAGAAACTGGAGTACCTGAAATTGCATCTTTGCAGATTGGATCGTTTGCCAAAAGGAATAGGGAACTTAAAATCGCTTCGGGTGCTCGATCTCAGTGGGGGAGACCTGAAGGAACTTTCGGCAGAAATCAGCATGCTAAAAAATTTAAGCGAGCTCAACATTGAAAACAACAAGTTTAAAGAGATGCCCGAAATTTTGTATCTGATGTCGGGTCTGAAAAAACTGAAAATGAGAAATCGATGGTCTAATCAGGAATTGAGAAATATAGAAACTTTGAGGCTGAGCTTGGGCTCTTGTGAAATCAGTATATAGAACTTTTTTCTCTTTGATAAAAATTGGATAAATTTTTGATGTGATCTTTGTAAATTGTTAAGTCATGAAAAATGTTAAACTAGCCATACTGCTCTTTCTTTCTGCATCTTACGGATTGAATGCTCAAAACATCGATACTAACAGGGAAAAGGACAAAAAAGAAAAAAATGACCAACCGCTCATTGAGAATAAAGCAGTTGAGGCCATTAAAGAAGAAGAGACAAATAAAATAAAAAAACTCGATCTGATAAAAATTACAGCAGAAGAAGAACAAGTAGAACTAGAGACAGTGACCATTGTTACAACTCAGAAGAAAACAAAGTCTAACAAAAAATCAGTACAGCCGCTCGCTCAAAAATTCAGGGTTCGATTATTGATTCAAAATAACAATCCGCATCCCATGTGGTATCTGATGCCTTACAATGGAGCCAACCGATTGCCGGCTAATGGTTTGTTTAATGCCGAACCTTCGTTGATTGAGGCAAAAAAAATGTTAAGCATGCGTCAGTATGAGGGTCTGATTCCTCAAAGTTACCTCAGAGAAATACTTTTTACCGGTTTAGCGAATCAACATTTCAGAGCCTTTTATTTACCTGCTGGAGCAAGTCTATCTTTGAGGAATTATAACATCGATTGCTGGCAGGATTCCGAAACGGTGGAGTTTTGGGCAGTAAAAGAGCTAAAAACCAATAACAGTATAGCACTGCAAGATATTTTGCCATATGAAATTTTATCATCGGCCAATGTGGAAATAAACTGCCCCAGAGATCAAAACTGCCAGAGCACTATTCAAGTTCCTGACGATAAAATTAAAGTTTCGGAAGAACCCATCCGATTTATAAAGGCAGATAAGGTAAGTAAATATTTAATCCGGCTTAATCAGCCCCAATGATTGGGATAAAACTTTAGCAAAAAAAGAACTTTTACTATTTTTGTGTTGTTAAGTTCAAAATTAGCCTACATAGCTCAGTGGAAGAGCTCCGGTCTCCTAAGCCGTAGACACAGGTTCGATTCCTGTTGTGGGTACCAAACAATTATATGTCGAATATACTCAGGATTTTTAAAATTGTAGCCTTTGCTGAAGGCATTTCTTATATTCTTTTTGGCATAAGCATGCCTTTGAAATATGTTTACAGCATACCTGAACCTAACTTCGTGGTTGGGCTAGCTCATGGCTTACTTTTTTCGCTATATTGCCTCTTGGTATTGATCTTATTTTTTCAATTAAAATGGTCAATTGCAAAAACAGCATTGGTTTTTCTTGTTTCCCTGGTGCCATTCGGTACTTTCATAGCGGAAAAGAGATTGTTCAACGATAAGAAAGGTTTTTAATAATAAAGACTGAATAGAAATATAAAGAAAAACAGCCCTCAAAACTAAATTTGAGGGCTGTTTTCGCTTTGACTTAGTCGGCTTTATTTTCCTTTTTTCCAGTCGAAAATGATGTATGAGGCCTCCTCGAGGTAGGTATCCTGTTTAAGCGACTTGTGCCAGGTTTTCATGCTGTTGGCACGCAGCGTGTCCGACTCTATATATGTTTTGTCAGCTTTAAGCGTTTTGATAAGGAGCTCATCAATATCTTTATTGATGTTTTTATATTTCTCGGCTTCTTTATCAATGGCCTTCTGTTCTGCATCGTAAGCTTTGAAACTGAGCGGAAGGCTACTCTCATCCTGTCTCGATTTTAGCCATTTAGCATTTTCATCAATTAGCTGAAAAGTCTTATTGCCGGCAACTCTTTTAGCACTTTTCTTTTTGATTTTATCCATATGCTTCATTGCCTCGCCACTTTCTTTGAAGTCGGCCCTTCCTATTTCAGACCAAGCCATTGGATAATCTTCCTCCTTTTCACCTACGGTCATATAACTGTAAGCACCCGGTAAAATAATATCAGGTATAACACCTTTTAGCTGATTAGAACCACCATTTACTCGATAAAATTTCTGAATGGTAATTTTTACACTGCCCAATTCGCCCAAATCTCTGAATCTTTCTGGTACGATGGCATCGAGGCTAAAGAATCTTTGAACTGTTCCTTTTCCGAAGGTGGAGGGTGAAGTTCCAACAATAACAGCTCTTCCGTAATCTTGAAGCGCAGCAGCCATGATTTCTGAAGCTGAGGCAGAAAAGGAGTTTACCAATATGACGAGCGGACCTTTGTATGTTACAGAAGGATCCTTATCCTCATAAACAAATGGGCTGCCATTTTTGCCTTTTACCTGTACAATTGGACCTTTGTCGAGGAAAATACCAGTCATGTCAACAACATCCTGCAGGGAACCGCCACCATTGAAACGGAGGTCAATGACAATGCCATCCACTTTTTCATCGACCAATTTCTCAACTTCTGCTTTAACGTCTTTGGCGCAACGACGACCTCTAGGGTCTTCGAAATCCGCATAAAAGCTGCGTAAATCTACCAAGCCGACTTTTATACCAAGTTTACTGTGTTCAATTATTGCCGATTTTGCATAACTGTCTTCCAGAATCACTACATCGCGAATAATAGGAATCACTTTTACTTCACCGCTTGTTTTTTTGACAGTAAGGCGAACTTCAGTCCCTTTTTTTCCGCGAATCATTGGTAAAACATCATCGATACGCATGTCAACCACATCTACTGGTTCTTCAGAACCCTGGGCAACCTTGATGATTTTATCATTCACTTCCAATTCTCCCTGACGTGCAGATGCTGAGCCGGGTACTACATTTACTACTTTGATAAAGCCATCCTCTTCGCGCAGCTGAGCACCTATTCCTTCGAGCTTTCCAGACATTCTGATATCGAAATTTTCTTTATCGAGTGGTGGAAAATAGCCAGAGTGAGGCTCGTGGGCATTGGTGAAGGTATTGATATAGGTATTGATACGTTCAGTCCTGGTTTCTTTTTCAATATTTTTTATCCAGGTATTCAAATTTTTAAGCAGCTTTTCTCTTTCTTCTTTTTCGAGCGCTTCTGTAGTTTTGATTTCAAGATCTTTGTCGCCTTTTTCCTTTGCTTTTTCCTGGTTTTCAAGTCTTTCCTGAACGCGAGCAAGAATCTGAAGTTTCAGGTATTTCCTCCAGCGTTCTTTAAGCTCTTCTTTTGAGTTTACAAACTCAAGCTTTTCCCCATCGGTTTCGAAAGACTCATTGCTATTGAAATCGAAAGGCTGAGAAAGAAACTCTTCGTAATAAGTTTTTACTAAGGTTAATCTTTCATCGAAAGTTTTATTAACAACATCAAAGAATTCAAAACTGCCATTCAAAGCAGCTTCATCGAGACTGTTGCGATATGCCTCGAACAGTTTAATGTCATCTTTCAGGAAAAATCTTTTGCTGTTGTCGAGTCTTTTCAGATAGAGGTCAAAGACTTTTTTTGAGAAACTGTCATTGATATCTTCGGGCGAATAATGGTTGTATTTCAGACTTTGTAAAAGTACCTCCATCAAAAGCTGCTCGCGGTTGTCCAAATCTTCTCTGATCTGCATTTCCTGATTTGCAGGTTCATAACAGCGAAAGGCAATTGAAATGCAGCAGACAGCCACTAAAATTGAAAGCTTACGAAACATAGGTTGGGTATTGTTTATTGTATTTCTTTGAATTATTTAATAAAGATGCAAGTCTAATGCTAAGTGAACAAATTTGAGTTGCAAAAAAATCAATTTTAACAAACATTAACATTAAGCGAGCCTGTGATGCTTAAATATCAGGAAAGTTAGCGAGAATTTCAACAAATATATTTATTTTTAGATGCGCCCCCCAAAAGTACCGATTAAATAATCTTATAAATCTGTTCAATATTTAACTCTAAGTCAAACGCTTTATTTTATGACATCGAAAGTTTTTTACAATGGAGCACTGCGTAGCACTTGCACACATCTCCAATCGGGACAATCCATCATTACGGATGCACCAACTGATAATAATGGACGCGGTGAGGCTTTTTCGCCAACTGATCTTACAGCAACATCGCTCGCAACCTGTATGATTACGGTTATGGGTATTAAAGCCAGTGCAAATGATTGGAATATAGACGGGGCCGAATTAGAAGTTACAAAAGTGATGGCATCTGAACCCAGGCGCATTTCTGAAATTCATGTAAAGGTGATAATGCCGGCAAGAGATTTTGACGAAAAATCAATAAAAATTCTGGAAAATACGGCCAGAACCTGTCCGGTGGCCCTCAGCCTGCACCCCGATATTAAACAGCTTATCAGTTTTGAATGGCAATAAGATGGAGGGAATAAAAAAAATTGCCGCAATGGTAATTTTAAAATCGGGCAGTCGCTATTTGCTTTTGAAAAGAGGCAAGGAACCCAATATAGGCAAGTATTTGCCCGTAGGGGGTAGGTTGGAACCCTATGAGACTCCTTTTGAATGTGCCATCAGAGAGACCTATGAGGAAACAGGCATTCGAATAGAATATCCAAGGTTTTGCGGTATGCTTACCGAGTCTTCACCAATTGATTACAATTGGATTTCATATATCTACATTGCTGATATTGAAGCAATAGAAGCTCCTTTTTGCGAAGAGGGCCTCCTGGAGTGGATCGATGCGGAGATGCTGGATAAGATAGATACGCCGCCAACAGATTTGTTGATTTACCAATATGTGGATAAAAAGCTCAATTTCGCCTTCAGTGCAAAATATGACAATCAACTGAATTTGATAGAAATGTGGGAAG
>CANETR010000015.1 GCA_947441325.1 Saprospiraceae bacterium | reverse complement strand
ATTGAAATTGACAACGCCAACAATGCCGTTTCCATATGGTTTAATGCCTTTGAGCGTTTTTAAATCCTCATTTGCACCCACATTGATACTGTAGAATAAAATGCGCAATTTTTTCAGTAGGTGAAGGCCTGTTATACCCGTTTGCACTCCGTAGGCCAATGAATTACTGTTATAGAAGGGACTTGTTTTTGGTGCAAGAGGTCTGTAATTTAGTATTGTCACCTGAGGTTTAAATGTCCAGAAAATCTGGTAGGCCTTGATTTGCCCAATATTTTTAACATCTTTTAGCGATCGGATGCTGAATATTTTATTCCAGTTCATGTCAAGACCCAGTTTGCTTTTGACAGGGATTATCAGATTGCAATTTAGGCGGCCAATTGACCAGCTATCATTGTTTTTACTGTTATCAAAACTGTATTCTGCATTGGTAGTAAGACTTGGCTGAAAAAACTGATTCAAAATAAATGATTGTCCACAGAGTCTGCTAAAGCTATGTAATATAATGATTAAGAGCAGTAAGCGCATTATGTACGGTTTTTGGTTACACTAAAATTAGCTAAAAAAAATTGTATCTGCAGATTTTATTGTAAATATTTATTAAAATTACCTAATTTTGAATTTCTTTGTAATTCCAAACATTTTTCATTTAATCATACAGAGGAGACATCCTTTCATCTTTCACTTTATGGAGCTCTCTCGTCTTATGACGAGATCGGTTCATCTTTCATCCTTTCATCTTTCATCCTTTCATCTATATCAACATGAGCATTATAATTTCTTTACTGAATCATAAGGGCGGAGTAGGCAAAACAACTTCAGCTATTAACATTAGTGCCGCTTTGGTAAAACTGGGCAAAAAAGTGATGTTGGTCGATTTGGACCCTCAGGCAAATTTGACAGTTTCATTGGGTATTCCACGCCAAAAGGTTACGATTTATGAAAATATGCGCGGCGAGGCCGAAATTCAGCCTTTTGTTGTAAAAGATGGAATGCATGTGGTTTCTTCCTCTTTGGATTTATCAGGAGCAGAAATGGAATTGATTAATGAGGCCGGTCGCGAGTATATCCTTCGCGAATTGTTCGAACCGCTCAAGGAAGAATATGATTATATCATCATCGACTGTCCACCTTCTCTTGGTTTGCTTACGCTCAATGCACTTACGACCAGTAATTATGTTGTAGTGCCAATGCAGACAGAGTTTCTAGCACTGCAGGGTTTGGCAAAAATCAAACAGATTACCGATAAGGTGCGTTTCCGCCTTAACAAAAATCTTCAGATTGGTGGTGTAATTGCCACTATGTATGATAATCGTAAGGTTTTGAACCGCGATATCCTCAGCACCATCATCAAATATTTTGGTGATAAGGTGTTCAAATCTATGATTCGCGAAAACGTATCTCTTGCCGAGGCTCCTGCTCAGCACAAAGATATTTTCGATTACGCACCTCACTCGAACGGCGCCGAAGACTATCTGAAACTGGCCAAAGAAATGGTTGAGAGACTTGAAAAGGGGACTATAACCACAGAATCTGTAAATGACGGAGAATAAGGATTTTCTTTTAAACAATATTTGATAGCGGATTTCTCTTAGGGAGTCCGCTATTTATTTTTGCCCACAAGTTTATTGTAATGCGTAACTCAAAATAACATTACCACGCTGCGTTTTTATTTTATTATATCCAAAATCTTTTGTTGCAATTCCCCTTTATTATAACCCTTATAAAGTAACTGCCTGTTACCCTTTTTATCAAAGACCAAAAAAACGGGATATTCTTCCAATTTTGTATCCTCTTGTAAATTAATATCAACTAAAATTTTTTCTTTGTCTGATATTTTATCAAAAGCAAAAACTTTCTTAGAATTTAATTTTTTGTTTTTTCCTGCCGGAATATAGATATAGTAGTTGGTGGCCTTGTCCTTTAGCTCTTGATAGAATGGTCGCATTTCAGGAATTGCTTTCATGCAAGGCGGACATTTTTCATTCCAGGTTTCTATAATTGTGTATTTACCGTAAGGTTCAATTTTAATGGTATCTAAAGATTGGTTTAAAAAGCTATAATGATCTAAATTTAATCTTTCTTCATCTGTTATGACAATTTTCTTTTTATCTTCTTTCAGTTCAAAGTTGTACTTTTTCCTTTCAGCAATTGCCGTGTAGTACTGCCATAGATTTTCTGCAAGGCTAAAACTATACAAATACACAAAAAATATTAAGAAAAACTGAACCTCGTATTTGGGAAATTGTCTTTTATCAAAATGTGCTAATAAAAACAGGATAGAACCAATAATGATAGGATTTAATAGCATAAAAATGCTATCGTAAGGTATTTGAAAAAGTGTAATGAGCAAAAGTGCTAAAGGCAGGGAAAATTTGATAAAAATATATGTATTTGTTTCCTTTTCTACCAATTTTTTGATCAGGTAGGGCGAATAAAAAGAGTACAACAATCCAAAAAAAATTCCTGTATAGCCAAGGTAACCAATATCTTGCAGTAGAAAGCTCCAAATTAATGAAACAGAAAGGGTGTATACAACATAATATAATATTTTGAGTATCATTTTTAGAAGGTTATTTTATGACCGATTTTATTTTTTGTTGTATGTTGTTTCTCATTGTTGAGCCATAGCCATTTTGGCGTAATAGTAATTTTCCATCAGCATCGAAAACCAAAAAGGTTGGCAATTTTGAAATATAGCTATCTTTATACAAGTTAATATCAACTAAAATTTTTTCCTTTTTTTGTATTTTTTCAAAATTGAAAATTTTAGCGTAATCTAACTTTCGATTCTTTGCAACTGGCACATAAATATAGAAATGACGAGCCTTGTCACTTAGTTTTGTAAAAAAGTGTTGCATTTCATGAGCTGAACGCAGGCTAGGTATATGTGTTTCATTCCATGTTTCTATAATTGTATATTTATCAGATTTTTTTAGGACGATAGTATCCATATTCGCATTCAAAAAGCGATAAGTACTCAACTCAGGTATATTGTCTGTGTTTCTTGGGGCGGATTCTTTTGTTTCAGCATAAAAATTATACTTATCCAATTCTGGAAATTCATTTCGATGCATTGCTTTATTAATCAAATCGTACAGAAAAAAACTGTAAAATGCAGCCAGAAATAATGCCAGTACTTGTAGCCATATTTTTGGAAAATTGTTCTTATCGAACGATGGAATTAGAAACATTAAAAAGCCTATTTTTATAGGATCTAATCCGTAATATTTACTTATTGGAATTGATATCAAAGAAACTAAAAAGTAAAAAGAGGGGCCTAAAAATTTAATAATTTTTAGAGGAATAGTTTCTTCTTTTACAAAACGACGGATAGCATAAGAAGAGTAGAACGTGTATAAAAGTGCAATAAAAATGCCTATTAGACCTGGCTTATTTGAGTCCAACAACAAAAAGCCCCAAGAAATTAAAAAGGAAAGAGAATAAAATATGTAGTACAGCATTGCTTGGTTATTAATAAACCTTCTTGAGTCATAAATATGAACAAGAAGGTCTTTTCCTTATATTATTTATTATAGTTCATCTCTTCCTACACAAGAATAAAGCCATAAAAAACCACATCCAGTTGAAGTTGGGATACAGCAATTTTCATCATCTTGCAATGTACAACTGTAACTTGCAAGCGGGTCTCCACAAGACCATCTACAATTGCAGTATTCAAGACCATTTCCTACTGGAGAGCTAGTTGAACTAATATCGGATGCACACCAAGAACAATTAGGAGAATTAGTCCCAGATAACTCATTCTCTTTTAAAAGGTTAAAAGTTGCAATAAAGTCGGTCTCAGAAAATTCGTCAACCAGCTCTAGTGCTATATCTTTAATATCCTGATTCATTTGAAAGACATTGTAACCTAAAGATTCAATTTCATCAATTAAACTATTTATATATGTTTCTTGTGTAGAGTTAAGATTTGAGTCGTTTAGAATAAAATTTAACTTGTCTAGCCAGAGCTGTTTTTGTTCCTCTTTTGTTAACGCAATCCAATCTTCTATGTCTATCTCTCTTTCTTTGCAAGTTGGACAGTTATTTAAGGGTTTTGTTCGTTGAAATTGAATATTATTGTTTGATTGTGGAATAATATCTTTTTCACCACAAGAATAGACTACTATTGTCATTAGTAATACTATAAAAAATAAGAATTTTGATCTCATGTTCTTAAAAAATTTAATTGTTAATGTGTTAAAATTAAAAAAACAAACGTTTGTAATAACAAATATACATGCAATATTTAAATATTAAAATAAATAAATGTTTTTTAATTAAAATAATAATATTATTTTTTGCTTTTTATGTTTCTATGTATAAAAATTTATAAAATAATTACTTAAAGTAAAGGCATTATATGATTTAGACCTGCTCAGCACAAAGATATTTTTGCCTACGCGCCCCACTCAAACCGAGCTGAAGACTATCTGAAACTGGCCAAAGAAATGGTTGAGAGACTTGAAAAGGGTATTAAAGAAAATAATTCTGATGAAGCATAGCACTGAGTGACCGCTGTCACCAAAACAAAGCTTTATATCATATAATTTTGACCGCTGTTCATTGAGAATGGCGGTTTTTTAATTTAAGTCAGAAGGTAGAAGTCAGAAATCAGAATCCTGTCTCGTCTTTCTGACGAGATCAGAAGTCAGATTCGCTTCGCGGAGCTCGGCATAGCCTCGGTTCTCAGAAGTCAGATTATCAGAAGTCAGAAGTCAGAAGTCAGATTGTCACCTTTTAGCAGATTGTCAGAAGAAGGACATCTTTCACTACGTTGAACTCTCTCCTCATGGGATGAGAATCTTTTCTCTTCAAATCTCCGTTTCTTTCCTCTTTCACCCTTTCATCCTTTCATCTATGTTAAAATCACACTGGGAAAACATCTACGATACCAAACAGCTGCAGGAAGTCAGCTGGTATCAGCCTACTCCGACGACCTCACTGGCATTGATTGAAATGCTGAATCTTAGCTCCGAAGCCAAAATTATTGATATTGGTGGTGGAGACAGCCTGTTGGTGGACAATTTGCTGCAGCATGGGTTTAATGATCTTTCTGTTTTAGATATTTCAGGAAAAGCGCTGGAACGAGCACAGCATCGTCTCGGATCAGAATATTCTGAAAAGGTAAAATGGATTGAAGCCGATATCAGTACTTTTGTACCAGATAGGGTATATGATATTTGGCATGACCGAGCGGTCTTTCATTTTCTGACAGACTCGGATTCCGTTGCGCATTATGTTGCAATTAGCTCAGCCCATATTAAAAAAGGAGGCTATTTGATCATGGCTACATTTTCTGATGATGGACCATATAAATGCAGTGGATTGCCTATTCAGCAGTATAATGAGGAAAGCCTCCCCGCTGTTTTTGCAGAAAATTTTGAAACGGAAAGAGTTTTTAAAGAAATACACATAACACCCACAGGTATTGAGCAAAACTTTGTTTTTGCCGTTATGAGAAGGGAATAGCTGTTTATTATTCTAGCTCATAAAAATATACTTCGCCAAAACTGCTAAAAAAATAGAGTTTTGGCGAAGTATAATTGTATTTTATTTAAATAAATCATTCATTGTCAATGAATTTTGAACTAGTTCATTGCTATATTTATTTTGCGAAATCCCATGAGTTGAAATCATAGTTAAAAAGATGTTTTTTCTACTGCCTATGTCAGTCTGCAGTTGTACAATTTTATTTTTTATATTCATGTACTGCTTTTTGTCAATGGTATAAGTGCCCTTGCTGAATTTGATTTCACAGACATTGATGATATTGTCGGCCCTGTCGATGAGTAAGTCGATTTGTGCTTCATCGTTATACCAGCAGCTGCTAACAGTGTAAACAGCTTCGATTTTAAGTGCTTTTTTAATTTGTTGAATCAGTTTCAGGCACAAGGACTCAAAAGCAAATCCTGCCCAGCTTTGAAACTGATGCGACTGGCTCAACGATACCCAGTTGCCATCGTCATTATTCAGATTTTTATCCATGAATTTCAGATAAAATTTTGAGTATTCATCAGTGAGGCGATATAAGGTAAGGTGCTTTCTGTTGCCAAAAAATTGATATTCAGTTATGAAACCCGATTCCGACAATTCGGACAGTTTCAGGCTGAGGTCTCCGCCAGAGGGTAACATACTTTTTTTCATCAGTTCCGAACGACTCATTCCCTTGTTCGACTGTGCCAGGGTCCTGACAATTTTTAAGTGCCGTTCCGAATTGTCGAAAAGCGAAGTGAAGAGCTCGTTGAACTCCTGTTTTAGCAGCGCATCTTTTTTAAAGCATAGCATATCAATATTTTGTGCGATGCTTTGACCCTTTTCCAGTTTGTCGAGATAATGCGGAATGCCACCCAAGGTCATATACAATTGTAATAAGTCATATGCTGTATAATCTATCCCCTTGTTTTTTAGAAAATCGGCTGTTTCTTTCGGACTGAAAGGTAAAAGTCTGATTTTTCGACTAATGCGGTTGTGTAATCCTCCTTTGTTACGAATTATTTTTTGAATCATAAATGAAGCTGCCGAACCGCACAATACCACTACTAAATCGGTTCTTCTAGTGCAGTAGTTGTTCCAGAAATTCTCGAAAGCCATAATAAATTTTGACTTTGCAGTAGCCATCCATGGGAATTCATCAATAAAAATAACTTTCTTTTTCTTCGTTCTCAAGGAGTTAATATAATTGCCTAATTCGGTAAAGGCATCCATCCATGTTTTAGGAACTGGATTTTCTCTGCGTTTTCTTTTACTCAATTCTATATTGAACTGATGGAGCTGATCGGCCATATTTCCACCGTACAGGCCCGATGTCTCAAAGATTAGTTCTTCTTTGTAATACTGACGGATAAGATAAGTTTTTCCAACACGCCTTCTGCCAAAAACAACAAGCAATTCCGACTGATTGTTATCCAAAGCATTTTTCAATTGCTTTATTTCGGCTGTTCTTCCAATGATTTTCTGCATGCTTTTCAAATTATAATTCGCCAAAAGTAGAAAAAAAAATCACTTTTGGCGAATTATAATTCAATAAAAAATAAAAAAAATGTCATCAAAAGTATTGATATAAAGTTATTTGGATAATAAAACGCTATTAAATGAACTAGCTTTAATTTTAAATAGCTCATAATAGTTTATACTTCAGCAGAAACACTGCTTTGTTTAAAACTACATCTTTAAAACCCTGTTGATTTTTTTTAACGGCTTATTATTTAGATTATACTTCGCCAAAACTGCTAAAAAAATAGAGTTTTGGCGAAGTATAAATTAAAAAAATAATAATAAAATATTGTAATTGAATGTTTTATAAATTTTAAAGTAGTTTTATATGCTTTAAATTTGTAAGAAGTTCAAATAATAGGAAAACGCATTAAAAAAATCCCTATTACAGATTTTTTAAGCGGGCCACAAAAACAAACTTCGCCAAAACTGCTAAAAAAAACAGCGTTTTGGCGAAGTATAAAATATTAAAAAACCAGTCAAAGGTCTATCAATACTGATTGTTTATTATTTCGACTGACAACATTCGGGCAAGGCATTATGTGCCGCTTCGTTGCGCATCAAATCATCGGCATGATAGCCTATGTTTGAAATAACCAGTCTGAGCGCCTCCGGATTTATCTTTTTGGCATCGTAATGCACCTCAACAATTTTTGTTTTGAGATCGAGCACTGCGTGATAAACACCCTCGGTTTTTTCTAAGGCTTCCTCAATATAAGTTTTGCACATGCCACAGCGGGCTGAGGTTCTGATGCTTATTTCTTCCCCATTGCTATGTTTATGCTTTTCCTCTTTAGGTATTTCTTTGCCTTTTGGTTTGAAACTATAACGTATTCCAGCGTAGCCCATAGCACCCATAATTGGTGCAAACACAGCAGTTGCATCAAATGCCCTTGCACCCGGATTATTGCCAAAAGGATTGTCAAAGCCCAAAATTGGTGCCTTTTGTGTGTAATTTCCCAGGTTTTCGACACCCATATAGAGGTCAAAACCATTTTTAAAATACTTGGTAGCCTGTGCGTTGAAAAGCACAAAGGCAGGTGCAGTGGCAGTTTGTCTGTACTCTGGCAAATCGGCAGTGAATCCTGTAAGTGCAGGCAGTCGCTGAGGACCTGTGAGCTGAGCATTTGCATTGAACTGCCATCCTTTATTTGGCGTGACATAGTGCAGTGCCAACAGGCCACGGTGCTGTGGTGCAAAGGTCTGTAAACGAAGGCTGTCATTCATGGTTGCCCTTACATCATTAAATTTGTAAGCAAGGCGTAGTTCAAGGCCTTTAATGATATCCTGTGTCCAGCTGACAAGAAATGAATTGGAAAAAGACTGCCCTTGTAGATTGTAAAAATGCACCTCATCTGCCGAGATATCCACATCGCTGATAAGTTGATTTTCAAAATCGGTACGGTAAGCGTCTATGCTTAGGCTACCTTCGCGAGGGCCAATCAGAAAGTTCCAGGACATATTCAAGCCATAATTCCAGGCAATTTCGGGTTGCAGTACTTCGCTGACAATAAAGTCACGGCTGCCAGGCATGTAACGCATATTTTCAATGAGCAGGTTGGGCATACGCATTCCGCGTCCACCCGAAGCCCTCAATATGAGGTTTTCATTGAAATTGTATTTAAAATTGAATCTGGGCGATGGAATAATCTTCTGAAAATTGGCAGTTTGCAGCCAGTCGCCGCGCATGCCCAGGATAAATCCGATCGATTTGCCTTTATCTTCATTCAAAACATGGTTAAAATCGTACTCGGCAAAAAGACTGCTCTGTTGCTCTAGTCTCGAGGTATTGACATCGGTAAAAGATTCGGTAAAATCATCCAGCTGATAATTGACTCCAGCGTTGAAATTATGTTTTTTGTCGGCACTGAGTGGAGATTGGAAAATAAGATTGGCATAGCCACTTTTTTGCAGGGCATTGTACAATCTGTCACCGAATTTTCCTTGCTGATCGTGCATGGTAAAACTCCAAACGAGGGCAACACTCTGTAATGGATTGTCAAAGCCCATGTAACCCAGCTTACCAAAAGCTTCGATGCGACGGGTGTCATTCTTGATTTCGTAAAGTTGGGCAGGGACTGTGTGATTATTTTTTTCGAAGAGCTTGGCCGTTTGGCCGCCAAATCTATTATCCATCAATGCCTGCACATTGAATTCCAGGTGTAGGTTGTCGCTGCTGTGCATTAAGCGCCATAGACCATTCAGCTGTTGTTTTTGCGGAACATCCAAAAACATATCGTGGTTGTGGTCTAAATTGCCCTGATAATAATTACTGTGCAGCAATAGGGCAGTGGCCCACTGTTTATTCAACTTATAAGCAAGATTTGTATTGAGTTCAAAACGCCCGATATGCCCCGCATAAAAATTTACGTAAAAAGGGTCCATCTTATTAGGCTTGTAAATCTCGGTATTAATCTGTCCCGTGATACCCTGCACGCCATTTCTGATGGTGCTTGCACCTTTTGAAACCTGAATGCTTTCAATCCATGAACCAGGGATGTATTCCAAGCCGTAGGCACGGCCCAGGCGGTTGAGTGTTGGGCGGTTTTCAACAAGCATTTGCATGTAAATGCCACGCAGACCTAACATTTCAATTTCGCGGGCACCAGTAACGGCATCACTATAACTTACATTTACCGTTGCATTGTTTTCGAAGCTCTCCGCAAGGCTGCAGCAGGCTGCACGCTTCAGTTCGCATGCACTGAGGTTTTCCATGTTAATGGGATTCAGGGTAGAGGTAAAGGCATCTCTTTTGGTGGATGTAACCTCTACGGTTTCTGTAACTGCATCAGCCTCAACGATTAGTCTAAGATGATCCTCATAAGGAAAGACCTCCACCTCGACCTGTGCATAGCCAACGTGTCGAATGATGAGTATTCTTCCGCCAGAGCTGTCAATTCGGGGGATTTCAAATCGGCCTTCAGCGTCGCTCACGGTGCCGATACTCAAGCTATCGCGCCACTGAAGCGTTGCGCCAACTAATGCATTGCCTTCATGGTCGAAAACCCAACCACTAAAGTTAGCTTGAGAAAATAAGATTGTATTGGAAAATATTGTCAGTATTAGACAATAAAAGATAGTAGGGATACGCATATAAAACGAATTTAAAATTAGACAAAGCGGTAAAATACTTGATGTTTTTACCATTCGTAAATTATTAAAATCTAACAGCGTATTGTTTGAATCCGGCTGAGTATTTCACGGCCGCTTAGAAAATAAGGCGGCGCTAGGTCGGTAAATTTAAACCTAAGTTTTAAAAAGTTATTATTGGAGGGACTTTCAGCTTTTATTCCTGAAAAATATTGAGCTAAAGTAGCCGTAATGGTACTTTGTTTCTCAGCGTTTTCGCTCTGTAAATCGAATGTTGCTTCCCCGTCGTAGTGATTGTATGTTAGCTTAGTGTCGCAGCATTTTTTTGTTTTAATACTGCATTCCCTTTTTTGTGCTTTTTGTTTTTTTACACTACAGCAGCTTTTTGTTTTCTGGGATTTTGCATGACTGCAACAGTCGGATTTACTTTTAAAAAAAACAGATTTTAGCACTTTACCTGTACAGCCACAATGGCGTTCATAGCCCGTTGCTCCAAGGCTGGAGACAAGCATGACGAAAGCCATGAAAAGTGAAAATGCTATTTTAAAATTCATCTTTTTATAAAATATTACACAAAAATAAGCTAATTTTTTTTAAAAATTTGCTCAATAACAAAGTATTAAGATTTTAATTTGGAGATAATAAATGATTGAAACTGATGCAGGTCATCTACGATAATGACGCCGCTCATTTTTTAAAGAGATTATAATCATCAATTTTGTACCAACGATTTAACTCACAGGTTAAATTATTGCGGAACAAGTCCGCAACAAAGATTCATATAGGCGTTTGGTTTTGGTTTTGGTCGCCACTGCTTTACAAAAAGCGTGGCGACTTTTTTGTTTTTGTAGCAGGGAAAAATTTAATTGAAATAAAAAATCTGTAAGTTTGCCTAATACAAAAATTTGAAGCCAAATGGACGAAAGAGAAAGCAAAATCATAGAAGAATACGTTGCAAAGATGCTCGATGTTCAGAAAGAACAGTTCGAAAAACCCTTAACACTCGATGAGCTCAAAGAAATTGCTTATTCTGTGGGAATGTCAGAAAGCGAATGGCAGGCCTCGCAACAAGTAATGGAGCAACATTTGCGGACCGGAAAAGGACATGTGAAAAATGAAAACTGGCAGGATGCAGTGTCAGAGTTGAAACAGGCCGTAGCTATTAATCCATACCACGAGGAAGGATTGTACAATCTTGCGCTATCATATCATCAATTGTATCGGCAAACTGGAAGCGACTTTTTTAAGACAGAGGCCAAATCTGCGGCTGAACGTGCGCTTAAAAATCAGGATTCAAAAATGGATTCTGCCGCCATATCGCTCCTGAATGAAATCAGAAATACAGAATCAGCGCAGAGGAATAAAAGAAATAAAGTGCTAATGATAACTGGAGCTGTTGTTTTGGGCATCTTTCTAATATTTATTCTTGTGCTATGGGGGGTATCGGCGTCGCTTGGTAGCAGGGCCAATGAATTGGAACAGCTGCAGGTGAAAGTGGAGCAAAACTGGGGACAGGTAGAAAATGTTTATCAGCGGCGTGAAACCTTGATTCCTCAAATCGTAAACATTGCTAAATCGGCTTCGAAATATGATGCAGTTAAGTTGAACGAGTTGCAAAGCATGCGTCAGGAACTTAACCCGGCTAAACGCGACGAGTATCTCGAAAAACAGGCTGAAATATCAAAGACACTGACTGAACTATTGTCAAACATGGAAGCTAATGCTCAAACCATGCGGGATATTCAGATACAGGTCGAAGGTTCTGAAAACCGAATCAGAGTAGAATGGAAAAAATACAACGATGCGGTAGCAGAGTACAATGTAGGTGTGGTAAATTACAACGATGCCATAAAATCTTTTCCGGCTTCGATGCTAGGATACAAGGCTAAGGAGAAAATTAAGGTGGAGATTAGAAGGTAGAAATTAGAAATTAGAAATTAGAAATTAGAAATTAGAAATTAGAAATTAGAAATTAGAAATTAGAAATTAGAAATTAGAAATTAGAAATTAGAAATTAGAAATT
>CANETR010000014.1 GCA_947441325.1 Saprospiraceae bacterium | reverse complement strand
TCTCAAGAGTCGGTCACTATCTAGGGCAATTTTTCCGAACATTTCGCTGAGGCGGCCCTGCGAAATGCGGCGATTCATTTCCATGTGCCAAAGTCTTTCCTGAGCATGTACATAGCCCTGCGCAAAAAACAGATCCGATTCATTTTCGGCCTCGATGTGTGGCACAGCCCATTCGTCGCGCAGGATACGCACATTGCCGCTTATGCCTTTGATTGTTTCATTTTTGTTGTAATCGGGCAGGCTTTTTTTGGAAAGTCCGCGAATGTACCATTTGAGTACAGGAGCCAACAAGGTCATTAGGTTCATGGCATTCTGGTTTTTGATTTATACAAAAAAACCTGCCGCTTAATGGCAGGTTTGAATATCGAAAATTGTTTGATTATTTTTTTCGCTCATAAAGATTGATAAACATAGCAGTGTGTGCAATAAAACGCTGGTTTTTAAACTGTTCGTTCAATTCATTTTCTAAAGAGGCTTTGGTCTCATCGCTATCGGGATTAGTTTCAAGGTTTGCGACCAAATCTTCTGGAAATATTTTTTTTACTTTGAGCCAATAGGCTGAAACATTATTGTCAATTCTGCCTGTAGATTTCTGAATGCTGAATTCTTGACTTAAGATTTCTTTCAATTGATTAATTTGCTCGCTATAATCGGCCATAAATGTTGTTTTTATTGTTTTTGGACTAAACTTGTTTTGTAAAAATAAAATCATTTATTCAAATGTCAAAGCGGCTGACCTTACAAAAAATAAAAAAACTAACGAGCGTCATCATCGATATTGAGCCCGGTCATTTTTTTTAGCCTCAAAACTGCCGAAATTTGTTTCAGGTTAAGAAAATATCAAAATTGAATTTCATCAGACAATGTTTTAGTTTTTGTAATGTAATAAGTTTTTGTTTTAGTTTTTTGTTAGGATTAGCCCTGTCAGTCTCCCCGGCTGATGGGGTTTTTTCAGTAATGAGTATCAGGTATCAGGTATCAAGACTTTTTTTAGTGATGAATTTGTTTTTAAATACATATTGTAAAGTAGCAGGTATCAGGACTTTTTTAGTACTGAAAGTGATATGGTAGTACATAGTATCAGGTATCAGAACTTTTTTCAGTGATGAAAATACTTGGTACCTGATACTTGCTACTTGCTACTTGATACAAAGTTGCCGTTTTTTTCTATTTTTGCTCAATATAAAAACCAATGAACAGCAAGCCACCCTATAACTACGAAGAAGGCGCACTTTTTCTGATTGACAAACCACTACACTGGACATCCTTTGATGTAGTGAATAAATTGAGATTCGCCCTGAGAAAAGCCAGTGGAAACAAAAAAATAAAGGTGGGCCATGCCGGCACCCTCGATCCTTTGGCTAGCGGATTGCTGCTTGTATGCTGTGGTAAATACACCAAATCCATCGACAATTTGCAGGCGATGACCAAAGAGTACACCGGCACTTTCAAATTAGGCGCCACAACGCCTTCTTACGATGCTGAAACGGAGGAAAATGCCCATTTTCCATTTGAGCAGCTGACTGAAGTAGATATTCGTGCCGCCGTACAACAGTTTTTGGGGGATATTCAGCAATTTCCACCAGCTTTTTCTGCTATAAAAGTCGAAGGAAAACCGCTGTACCTTGCTGCCCGAAAAGGAGAGGAGGTGGAGTTAAAAGCACGTTCCCTTACTATCTATGAATTCGAAATCAGCAGAATAGAGCTGCCCTATGTAGATTTTCGGGTGAGTTGCAGCAAAGGAACCTATATTCGCTCACTCGCGCATGATTTTGGCAAAGCTTTGAACAGTGGCGCTTATCTAAGCGCCCTTCGCCGTACCAAAATTGGCGAATACGATGTGAAGGATGCCTGGGATTTGGGGGAATTGGTAGAGTTTGTGAATCCAAGCACATGAATTTCCTCGCGCACCTCTATCTCAGCCGTGACCTCTCCGAAGAAACCATCATCGGTAATTTTATTGCCGATTCGGTAAAGGGTAGAATTGCCTACAACGCCTATCCTGCGGATGTGCAGCTGGGAATAGAGATTCATCGCGAGATTGATCAATATTCCGACAGCCATCCTTTGTTCAAAGTAGGCACCAAAAGGCTGCATAGCGCCTATGGAAAATATGCATCCATCATTATGGATATCTATTACGATCATATTCTGGCGCATAACTGGGAACAGTATCATCAACTGCCATTGCAGGATTTTGCTTCAGCACAATATGCGCTTATAGAAAGGCAGGACCATCATATGCCCGAGTTTACCCGCTTTTGGTTTGGCGTGATGAAAAATGACAATCTGCTGCATGCCTATGCCAGCGAAGCCGGCATTGAAGACGTACTCAAGCGTATGGATAGGCGTACTCAATTAGCTTCGGGTATGGGCAAGGCCATACATGAACTGAGAACCTATAAGGCAGACTATACTGCCGAGTTTTTCCTGTTTTTTGAGGATATGCAACAGAATTTAAAGGATAAGTTTCCGGGGATTTGGCTATAGGCTTTACATATAGGCGGACAAAAATCTAGACATTTATCAGTATATTCATTATATGGCTTATATTTGCATAAACCTTATCAAAAGCACATGAAAAATTTATTATTCTTTGTTATTTTGTTTTATGGCTCGATGTCTTATGCCCAGATGAATACTGAGAAACTCATGGAAAAGGCAAAAAGTGGCGTTGTATTTATAAAATCTTCAGAAAGCATTGGTACTGGATTCCTAGTCTCAGAATACGGACATATCGTTACAAATTATCATGTCATGGATGGCGCCTGGCATGACTCTGAGATTGAATTTTCTGATGGGACAAAGTATAAGGATTACCTTGTTATTCGAAGAGATATAGAACATGATTTGGCGCTATTAAAAATCAATGATTTTAATGCTAGGCCGCATCAGGTACTACCTGTATTAGAAAATGGAATTGCAGAAAGCGGATGGGATGCTGCAACTATTGGGCATCCGAGAGGCTCTAAATTTACAATAAATAAGGGGATTGTTTCAAAAGAAAAAGTTGACGAGGAATTAGATTTTGTCCTTATGATTGATGTTCCTGTAAATCCGGGCAACAGCGGTGGGCCGCTTTTTAATAAAAATGGACTGGTTATAGGAGTGGTTGTCGCCAGAATTGAAAAGAGTGCTTGGTGGGAAAGAGATGTTCAAAACATGAATTTAGCAATTACTGCAGCTGAACTTAGAACTTTTTTAAAAATTTCAGGTGTTTCTTTTTCAACACAAAAGTTATTATCAGATGATGAAATTGACTTAAATAGAAAATTAAGTCCTGAAGAAGAAGAGGCTAAGATAAAAGCAGGAATCGCGATTACTGAAGCTGAAGAGGGGAAAAGAAAAAAAATAATTGAAGAAGAAAAGAAAAAAGAGGAGGCAAGAATTGCGGAGGAAAAAAAGCTGGAAATTCAAAAAATCGAACAAAAAAAGCTTTTGGAATCTTTAAACACACAGCAGAAAGCTGAGCTGCTACAACAGGAATTTGTGGCTGAAAAAGCAAGAAAGGAGAAGAATTTAAAACTTGAACTTCAAAGAATAGAGGAACAACAACGTCGTGAACAGTTAAAACTTGAGAAAGATCTTTTGAATCTTGATATTGCTAAATTAAATCAACAGCAGTATAAAAAAGAGTATTATTCAAGTCTCCCCGGTCGTTTTGGATTTAGAGTAGGTGGAGGAACGAGTTACTATTTAGGCGCATTATCTGATTTGGGGAATACAACTTTTAATGCCAACAATTTTTCATGGCAAAGTCAATTTATGTTGGGTTACAGATTTGACATTAAGAAAAGAAATGATCGAGGAACATGGGTTGGTTTGGGAATGAAATTTGGAAATATGAATAAGAATAATCTTCAACTATTCACAGATCAACAATCGCTAGGAACTTTTTCAGCAAGAAATTTTAATAGCTTTGGGGAGTTGGAACTGACTGCAATGCTAAGAGAATGGTTCAAAGTGGGTTTTGGCTTAGGTCGTCAATACATGGAAGACATAAACAATAAGATTGAATACAAAAATTATAAAAATGTTCTTTTAGGGGCTAGCTTGAGAATTAAACAGATAGAAATAGATTGGAATAATTATCTGCTTTTTGCAGACTCCTACAAAAGACCTGGGTTGAAGTCTGAGATCAGTTTGTTCATTTGTTTTCATGTCGGGAAATTCTGATACAAGAAAATTTATATCCACAACTGAATATCAGAAAATGATTTTTGTAAACTCAATTGGCAATATTTGAGAACTTGAATGCCCATAAAAATGCCTCCAAAAATTATTACATTTTTGGAGGCATTTGATTCTATAAATTAGCAGTATTATTTCTTCATATCCTTTTCTCTCATATACTCGCCTAACCAGCTTTTGCGAATGAGCAGCTGTTGCTCAGCTGCCTGATCATCGATATTAAAAGCGTGTTTTTGAGGAACTTTTACTTTTTTAAGACGACCGCTCAGGTTCACTTCAGTCATAGGAAGCTCTGCTACTTTTTTACCTTTTTTGATGGCTTTTTCGCGCTTTTTCATTTCCTTGGCCGAAATTTCTTTTTCGCGTAGTACGGTTACCTTCAACTCATTGCCTTCTCCGGCCGACATGGCATAAGAAGTGAGCACTTGCTGAATATTGGTCAGCTTCAATTCTTCACCGTTCCAGCTTTTGAGCAGGTCGCCGTCTTTGAAGCCGAGTTCTTTGCCAAAATCATCGATGCCGTCGCCAAGTAATTTTAGCATCTGTTTAGTCATTTCGAAAGTGATGCCACGCTGCGGATTAAATCCAAAAAGTGAAACTTCTTCGGAGAAACCATTATTGTTATAATCAATTCCGGCTTCTTTCATCAATTCTCTGATTGGTAGTTCGGCAGTACCTCCAACATGTAATTTCATAAATTCCTTAATCTGAGGATATCCGCTCACGGCTGCCATTTCATCGAATAGTTCATTGTCTTTGAAAGGTTTATTGATGCCGTATTTTTTGCTAAGATCAACCATCAGGTTTTGAATGCCATAGCTACCATTGGATAGAATGCGTAGTTTTAAATCTACAGCCATGCCTATGAGCGCACCTTTAAGGTAAACATTAGCATACTGTCTTTTATTTTTATCCAAACAGGTTTTGCTCATTTCGGTAAATGAAATATCATTGTTGAACATTTCGGCACTACCCATTTTGTTTGACATTTCACCTAAAAAGTGCTCGGCCGAAACCAGACCTTGTTTTACCTGAACATGTTGTGCGGAATATTCGGTTACCCCCTCATACAACCAAAGGTGCTCTGACATTTTGGGATCGATAAAATCGAAATAATGGATTTCCTCCGAGTGAATGGAAAGTGGAGTAACGATATGAAAAAACTCATGGGCAGCTACATCGCGTACAGTTTGAGCAATTGCTTCGGGCTTGCCTTCAAATAAGCAATAGAATGAAGAGTAGGAGTGTTCCAAAGCTCCGGCAGAACCTGATAGAAAACCTTGTCCTGTTTTATTTAAAAAGATGATAAAGGCATAATTATCAACAGGCAATTTACCGCCAAGATATTCGCGTTGCGCATCTAGGACTGGGAAAATATCTGCCACTAAATCTTTTGATTTTACCTTTCCGCTTGGAGAGTAGGTGTGGATGAGTACATCGGCATTACCTACTTTGATGATGGCGGTGTCGGGCTCGGCAAACATAATGGGTGAATCGACCAGGTAGTGATAGCTGCGGGCCTCGAAAATATCGGTATCTTCATCGCCGCCAATTCTTTTCATGGCAGTTCCTCCGAAAAACTTGGATGGACGGTCAATTTCAATTCGGATTGGGTTGTATTCCATGCCTTTGAAAAAGCCAAAAATGCCATGATTGTTAAAAACAAAGACTTTGTCGGCGTCGATGTTTGTACCAGCAGGTTCGAAAACTACATTTTCTTTTTTGGTGTCCCAGGTGTCTTCTACTTTATATACAATTTTAGCGAGCTTTTTAGCATCAAGAATTTCCCAACTGTTGTCATCAACTTTTTTAAAATCGAGACCATTTCCGTCTTTGTCGAAAACATTTATATCGGTAACGAATCTTCCGAAATTGTAAATGCTGTATGTGCCGGGCACCATTTTGGGCAGATGAAAAGAAACCTTATCATCCTTCATTTGCGGTACTGTTAATTCAACGGTGAGTTGATCATCAACAACCTTGTTAAGGTCAATTTTGTATTTTAAAACATTGTCCTGCGCCTGAGCAGAGATAAATAGCGAGAGGGCAAGTGCCAGGAAGATTAGTTTTCTCATATTATTGTTTTTTGATATTGTAAGTAATCATTCAACAAAGTTATATTCAAACTTAGTCAGATTAAATTTTTTTCGATTTAGGCCTATTAAAATTAGAGCAAAATATCATCTTGAATATTTGTATAAAACAAAAAGCAGAAATTAGATTGCTTAGAACTCCAATTTCTGCTTAGCTATACAGATCAAATATGAATGAAGAGATATAAAAATTAAGTACTAATATTCAGAAACCAAACATCTCACATCTCACATCTCACATCTCACATCTCACTTCTCACTTCTCACTTCTCACTTCTCATTTCTTACTTCTTACTTCTCATTTTAAATTTCTCTGTTCATATCAAAAGCTTCCAGATAATCGCCCACTTTTCGGATAAAAGAACCTCCTAAAGCGCCATCAACTACACGGTGGTCATAAGACATAGAAAGGAACATCATGTGACGGATTGCGATAACATCACCCTGCGGCGTTTCGAGTACTGCAGGTTTTTTGCGGATAGCTCCTGTAGCCATAATAGCTACCTGTGGCTGATTGATGATAGGCGTTCCCATTACATTGCCGAAGGTACCAACATTTGTGAGTGTGAAAGTGCCACCCTTAATTTCATCGGGAGCCAATTTACCGGCACGGGCACGTTGCGCAAGGTCATTTACTTTTTTGGTAAGACCTACAAGATTCAGCGTATCGGCATTTTTAATGACAGGAACGATAAGGTTGCCTGATGGTAAAGCAGCTGCCATGCCAATGTTGATATCTTTGAAGCGAATAATTTCTGTACCGCGAACGGAGATATTAATAAGCGGATAATCGGCGATAGCCTTAGTAACAGCTTCTATGAAAATAGGTGTAAAAGTGATTTTATCACCATATTTTGCCTCGAAAGGTTTTTTGATCTTTTCTCTCCAAAGTACCATATTGGTTACATCCACCTCAACAAATGAAGTGACATGAGGCGATACATGCTTAGACATAATCATGTGCTCAGCAATAAGCTTGCGCATACGGTCCATTTCTATGATTTCAACATTGCCGCCAGTGTCGATATTTGGCAAATTAAATTGTTGAACAGCAACTGTTTGGTTGTTTGGTTGAGTTGTCTGCGTATTATTAGCCTTAACAGTTGTCTGCGTTCCTCTGTTTTTGAGGTAAGCGAGTAGGTCCGATTTTGTCAATCTGCCTGCCTGTCCACTGCCGCTGATGCTCTCCAATTCAACCAGGCTGATGCCCTCTTCTTTTGCAATACTTTTTACAAGTGGTGAATAGAAACGGCTTGCTTCGTCAAAGTTTGCATTTGCAACTTCAACAAGGGCTTCTTTTTTTGCCTCTTCTGTTTTTGGAGCGCTTTCTGTTTTAACGCTACTTTCGGCAACTGCCGGTGAGGATTTTACTTCAGCTCCAGCAGAGGTTTCAATTAAAGCTATTGCCGAACCTACGGCAACTGTTGCTCCTTCCTGGAAAAGGATTTCAGCCAAAACACCCGCAACCGGCGAAGGTACATCGGTGTCCACCTTATCGGTAGCAATGGTGAGTACATTTTCGTCTAATTCAATTTTGTCGCCCACCTTTTTGTTCCATGCCAAAATGGTTGCTTCTATAATACTTTCACCCAGTTTGGGCATAATCAGTTCTACTTTAGCCATGTTGCGTTGATTTAAAATATCAATTTTATAATGCTGCGCAAAGTTAAAAATCTTGTGGATAATTTCCTAAAATATGAGCTAACTTTAATGGAAACATATGTCAATAAGATAATTTAAGGCTAGAATGTAAAAAAATCTCAATGTTTTCTGAATAATCTGTATTTTGCACTATAAATCAAAACTAAAAGAACTTAAGCTAACATTTTACATACAATCATGATTGAAAATAACGAAAATCTCTTGGAAGATTTCAATTACGCCAATTCTGAGGCAGTTAAGATTAAACAGACTGTTGAAAAATTAAGACAGGAAATTCAAAAAATTATTGTTGGGCAGGATAAGCTGATCGACCTAACAATCATAGCCTTGTTTTCTGGTGGGCATGTGTTACTCGAAGGCGTACCGGGAATTGCAAAAACATTGGCAGCAAAACTGATGGCTCAAACCCTGTCCGTGGAATTCAAAAGAATTCAATTTACACCCGATCTTATGCCCTCGGATGTGACTGGGACAACAGTTTACAATGCGCAGCAATCAAAATTTGAATTCAATCAGGGACCAATTTTTGCAAACATGGTCTTGATAGATGAAATAAATCGCGCCCCGGCAAAAACACAGGCCTCCTTATTCGAAGTAATGGAGGAAAAACAGATTTCGGTAGATGGTAGAACTTATAAAATGTCTTTTCCTTTTATGGTACTGGCCACTCAAAATCCTATTGAGCAGGAAGGAACCTACAAGTTGCCGGAAGCGCAACTCGATCGTTTCCTCTTCAGAATTGTTATAGATTACCCGGGGCTGGAAGAGGAAAAACAAATTCTTTACCGTTTCAAAGATGATTTTAAAAAACGACGCATTGAAGAGGTACAAGCCGTTTTAAATGCTGCAGAGATAAAGGAATGTCAGGATATTATTGAGAAAATACATATTAAAGATGAGCTGCTTGATTATATTGCAGAAATAATACATAGTACACGATCTCATGCCGATCTTTTTCTTGGTGCTTCTCCCAGGGCTTCTTTAGCGATAATGCAAACATCAAAGGCCTGCGCAGCAATCAATGGTCGCGATTTTGTTACCCCTGATGACATACGTTTTGTAGCTTTTTCAGTATTGAATCACAGGATCATTCTTACACCGGAAAGAGAAATGGAAGGTCTGATGATTGAAGATGTCATTGAGGAAATAATATCTGGAATTGAAGTGCCACGATAACACAAGTTTAAATTCTCTTTGATTTTTATAATACCAATTAGAAGAATTTTTAACACAAGAGGCTGTCCTATTTGAGGATAGCCTCTTTTTTTGTTGCAAAGTATATTGAATTAAAATCACCCATTCTTTTGAGGGGTAATTTTCAATTTTTTTGAGTAATTCGATTATTTATGACATCAAAAAAGGTACAATAAACCTATTTTGATT
Organism: Saprospiraceae bacterium; assembly: GCA_947441325.1. Taxonomy (GTDB): domain Bacteria; phylum Bacteroidota; class Bacteroidia; order Chitinophagales; family Saprospiraceae; genus Saprospira. The sequence goes on along the minus strand of CANETR010000014.1, from coordinate 2,989 downwards.
ATTTTTTTGTGTCAATTATTTAAATTATTTGATTAAATAATTGACAATACAGTCAATATCCCCTAATTTTACAAGATAAGATGAACTTGTATCTCATATAATGCAAACGGCAAAATCAGTTTTTTATGAATAGTATTGTAACTCAGCGATTTATAAATTGTCATAATAAATTGCGCAAGGAACAGCGTGTAAAATCAAGCAGGCAATTCGCTATGCAATTGGAGTATTTACCGCAGTCGCTTAGTGAGATACTAAAAAATCGCAGAGATGTAACAATTGAATTGATAAGGAAGGCTGTTGAGGTTTATAAAATGAATCCTGTGTATCTTTTTTCGGGAGATGGTCCACTCTTTATGAAAGAAGATGATCATAAAAATTTTAAGGTTTTAACCATTGTAACCGATACGCAGAATGATGAGCGTATTGTACATGTGCCTATTCCTGCACAGGCTGGCTATGCATCAGAGTCGAGCGACCCTGTTTTTGTTCAGGAACTACCCACTTATACCTTGCCCGATTATAAATACAAGGTTGGAACGCATCGTTCGTTTGACGTTTCGGGCGACAGCATGGAGCCAACTCTTTTCGAAGGTGACAAGGTGGTATGTTCCTACCTGGAGCCAACCCTCTGGGAAAGCTCGCTCAAGGATAGTTATGTTTATGTTTTAGTCACAAAGGGAGATGTACTTGTAAAAAGGGTGCAGAATAGGATAAGAGATGAAAAGTGTATAAATCTCATTTCTGATAATGCTTACTATGAACCCTATGAAGTAAAAATCTCTGATGTAGTCGAAATTTGGTACGTGCGGGCCAAGATAAGTCCTTTCCTGCCTTCGCCTTCAAATGTCAAAAATATGATAAAAGGTGAAATGGATGATTTGAGAAAGACGATTCAAAACCAATCCAAAATCATAGAAAATCTATACAAAACTATTGAAACCCTTGTCAATAAGTAATCTCAACCGCAGACCGATTTTCGGCTGCGGTTTTTCGATATGAAATGATAAAGCTGCAGCTTTTTGTACTAATTTCGATTTTTTGGTAAAAAAAATAGAGTCAGCTGATATTTTAAAACTGAAAACTTTACTTTTGCGCAAACATAAGCACAGTATGAAAATTATGACCAAATTTATCTTTGTAACAGGGGGGGTAAGTTCATCATTGGGAAAAGGAATTATTGCCGCATCTTTGGGCAAATTGCTCCAATCGCGTGGATTTTCGGTAAGTATATTGAAGCTCGATCCATATATTAATGTTGATCCAGGTACACTGAATCCTTACGAACATGGTGAATGCTACGTAACAGAAGATGGCGCAGAAACCGATTTGGATCTTGGTCATTATGAGCGTTTTCTCAATATTACTACTTCACAGTCCAACAATGTAACCACCGGAAGGATTTATCAGACGGTCATTAACAAAGAAAGGGCAGGTGATTACCTGGGAAAAACGGTACAGGTAGTACCTCACATTACCGACGAAATCAAAAGAAATATCATGGGCCTTGCTAATGGCGAATATGATATCGTTTTGGTTGAAATTGGCGGAACAGTAGGTGATATTGAGTCTTTACCATACATCGAGGCTATGCGTCAAATGCGTTGGGAACTAGGCAGAGAAAACTGTCTCACCATACACCTTACCCTTATACCATATCTTAGAGCTGCCGGAGAATTAAAAACCAAGCCTACACAGCACTCCGTTAAAGAATTACTCAGCTCAGGTATTCAACCCGATATACTTGTCTGCAGAACAGAGCATGAACTTTCTACAGAACTTCGCCGCAAACTGGCACTTTTCTGCAATCTGGATTTTGGCTCCGTAGTAGAAGCGCGCGATGCAGATTCAATTTATGTTGTGCCCTTACTGATGTTGAAAGAGAAATTAGATGCAGCAGTTTTGACTAAATTGAGATTACTTGAGCGTCACGAACCTAAACTAGATAAGTGGAAGGCCTTCCTGGGCATGTTGAAAAATCCGGTTCAAGAAATTAAAATTGGACTTGTTGGAAAATATATCGAATTGCAGGATGCTTACAAATCCATTCACGAAGCATTTGTACATGCAGGTGTAGCCAATGAAAGCAAGGTGTCTATTCAATATATCCACTCATCGCACATCAATGCAGTTAACGTTGCAGAAACTTTTAAAGATCTCTCTGGTGTTATTGTAGCTCCCGGTTTTGGAGAGCGTGGTATTGAAGGTAAAATTATCCCGGAAAGTTTAAATTTGACATCATCATTGGGCAATCTCAAAAAATAGTGTGTGTATTCAACCCTGGTATTAAATGATGTGCTGCTTTCATAGAACCTGTTTTCTTGAAAACCGTCTATATAATCAATTGCAGCAATGTCCTCTGAGGGAGTCCAGTCGTAGTTGCAATGATAAATTTTGTAAAAATAATTTTTGTTGTCGGCTTCAAGATCATCAAATTCCAATAATAATTGCCGACTGCTGCCCAGTTCCAAAACCGGATAATCCAATTCCGAATCTTCAGGGTAAAAGCGTATAGAACTTATGAAACTACTGTAGTTGTAGTCGAAATTTTTGATGTTTTCGGGAACATAAGCCTCTCGTTGAGACCAAAGGTTTGAATTGAAAAGTAAAAAAGATAAAATCAGTAAAAGGCTGTCACTTAAGCGGTAACTCATATTCTTCCGTTTTTGTGGAGATTTTCGTCTTTTTTCTGCAAGAAATCCGCAATATTGCGAATCATAACAGTGAGACCTAAGAGGCCAAAATTAGCCATTATCATTACCACAAAAATCGTGCGATTTATGCCGCCATCATCAAAAATTGTTTGTCCAGAGATAAGATATGCCAGAAAAGAGAGGCTCACGATTAAAATCATGAAAGCATATAAAGAAAGTTGAATGTATCTGAAATGCCTTTCTGCAAAAATTCCAAGCGCATTGTTAAACACCAGAAAAAGAAGCGTTAGTGCGCCAGATACCAGCCAAGGTACTTCAGGATCATTAAATATCAAGCC
>CANETR010000013.1 GCA_947441325.1 Saprospiraceae bacterium | reverse complement strand
TGTATGTATCGCGACCCTAAAGAGAGTTTACCCGAATGGGAAGAGATTGCAGCGGTTTCTATGGCGGTGCAGAATATTTGGCTCAGTGCTGCAGATTTTGGAATCGGAATGTATTGGGCAACGCCAAAACCTAGTTCAAGTGAGGCTGTTGCAACATTTTTAAAACTGGATACTAATGAAAAATGCCTTGGATTTTTATACCTTGGGTATGCTGAAACAAATCCAGATCAAAAAGCAGTTAGAACGCCAATTGAAGATAAAACTATGTGGTTGTAATTGATTGTCAAATGATTAAATAAAAAGTCTATTATGAAATTCCTAGCTATTTTAACATTTTTTATCTTTATAATATTTTCAGGAACTAAATGTCATGCACAGCAGATTCAAATAAATGTGGACAATCCTATTGTAAAAACATTCATTAAAAAAGCCCTAGCTGAATATATACCCAAAGTGACAAAATATAATGAAAAGGTTCAAGATATTCAGTTTGAAACAACTCAAAAAACAGAAGAATTTACTGCTTTGAAAGGAACTGTATTGTTTGCAAATCAAAAGGCAATGCTCGGAAATGGTAATTATCGTTTCAAGCTAAAAATAGGCAATAATCTGTTGAAACCTAAAATCTATTCTCTTAAATTACAAACCTTTAGGATTTGGTTTATAAGATTTTACAAAAGAGTAATTTAAAATTTAAGCCCGGAATTTCCGGGTTTTTTAATATTAATATCTGCCAAAACTTTGAAAATTATTAAAAAGTATTTTTCTTTGTATTTTATTAACCAAATGGTTAAATAAGAAGGTTAAATATATAGGTTAAAGATGAACCCTACAGAAGAAAAGATTTTATTAGCAGCAGAACAGATCTTTCTCAAACATGGATATGATGGCTCGAGAATGCAGGCTATTGCCGATTTGGCAGAAATAAACAAAGCCATGTTGCATTATTATTTCAGATCTAAAGATCTTCTTTTCGAAAGAATTTTCAAGGAAAAATTCAGCAGGTTCTTTCCCGAAATTGAAGAGACTTTTCAATTAGATATGAACTTTGTGGACAAGCTCTGCATTTTTGCAGAAAAGTATATTGATTTTCTAATCCAAAATCCATACCTGCCTCTTTTTGTGCTGAATAGCATTAATAAAAACCCGGATTTTAGTAAAAATTTGCCATTGAAAATGCCGCAACTATTGTTGCAAAACTATTTAGAGGATATCGATAAGGGTCTTTGTAAAATGCACAATCCAGCTCAAATATTAGTAACTGTACTAGGTATCTGCGCCTTCCCATTTCTTGCTAAACCTATGATGACCCTGTTATTGGGAGCAAGTGATGAGGATTTTTTTGAACTAATGCATCAGCGAAAGGAAGAGGCAAAAATTCAAATTAGAATATTATTTGAAGTATAAAGATTATTCAAAAATTAAGCAATCAATTCACTTAAAGGTTTATGCGATTATTTATTTTAATATTATTGATTCCGCAATTGCTTTTTTCACAGAACTTAAGCTTGGAACAATGTTATCTACTTGCCGAAAATCATCATCCAACTCAGGCCCAAAAAGAGATGATTCTAAGGGTGGCAGAGCTTCAGGCAAAAAACATCAACAGAAATTATTTACCGCAGCTAAGTCTTAACGGACAGGCAAGCTGGCAGTCGCAGGTAACAGAGGTAGAGCTGCCGCTACCGGGTCTAAATCTGGTATCACCGCCAAAAGACCAGTATAAATTCAGTCTCGATATGAACCAGACGATCTGGGACGGCGGTTTGAATAACGCGCAATTAAAAACTGTGAAAGCCAACAGAACGGCCGAAGAACAAAAACTCAATGTAGAAATCTGGAGCATAAGAAAACAGGTTTATCAACTCTATTTTGGCATTTTATTGGCTGAAAAGCAAGCCAGTCAGGTAGTTACACTTAAAAAAGACCTGATTTCAAAACGAAGCAGAATCGAAGCAACTGTCCAGAATGGAGTTTCTATCAAAGCAGATTTACTACGCTTTGATGCAAAATTGCTGGAATTGGAACAACAGTTGTCTGAAGTAGACATTCGTAAAAATGCTGCAATTGAAGCTCTTTCTATGCTCACAGGAACTAAAGCAGACAGTAGTTCAATTTTCGAAACGCCTGAAATAACTGCTGTAGAGGAACAAAACAATAGGCCCGAGTTAAAAATGCTCGACGCTCAGCAGCGCTATTTAGCAAGTCAACAAGGCTTGATAAGAGCTAAAAATAACCCCAAATTATTTGCCTTTGCTCAAGGCGCTTATGCCCGTCCGGGCCTGAATATGTTCACCAATATCTTTGTGCCCTATTTTATCGGCGGTCTAAGGTTTCAGGTACCGCTTACACATTTTTACAGTGGTCAGAATAAGTTAGAAATTGCCCAAATAGGCATACAGCAACAAAGGATTGAAAAACAAAAGGAGAGTTTCAAACTGGGACTTGACATTCAAAATAGTCAATTAAAAAGTGAAATAACAAGACTTGAAAAGCAAATTGAAAACGATAAGGCTTTGATTGACATCAGAGGCAAAATTTTAAAATCGGCCGAGGAACAATGGCAAAATGGCATTGCCACATCGAACAATTACCTGGAGGAAATAAATCAGAAAGAGGTGCTTGAACAGAAATTATTACTACATGAAATTCAATTGCTGCAGGCCAAACAGGAATTGAGCTGGACAATGGGAAACAAATAAGCTGAAATATTTAAAATTATTCATACAATGAAAAATATATCAAAACTATCAATCTTCCTTTTAGCTGTTGGACTTTTTTCCTGTAGCAGTTCGAATAATGACTTCGATGCATCGGGAGTTTTTGAAGCGACAGAATACATTATTTCCGCCGAAAGCGCAGGCAAAATTCTAGATTTAAGTCTGAATGAGGGGGATTGGTTAAAAGCAGGTCAAAGCATTGCTAAACTGGATTGTGAACTGCTCGAATTGCAAAAATCGCAGGTTTTGGCGAGCAAGGATGCGGTAAGAGCAAAACAGCTAAACGCTGCACCATCAATGGAAGTAACCGAAAAACAGTTGAGGGTACAGGAACAGCAAATTGCTGCCGTAGAAGAACAACTTAGCAGTGCCGACCGCGAAAAGTCAAGACTTGAAAAACTTGTAAAGGCTGAGGCAGCACCGGCAAAGCAATTGGATGATGTCAATGCACAAATTTCAGTGTTACAGAAACAGCTACTTGCTGCCAAGGCACAGCTCGATGTATTGCGTCAGCAGAAAAGCGCTCAACAGCAAAATGCCGACATACAGAACCGCGGAATATTGAGCGAAGAAAAGCCATTAAATGAGCGTGTGTCTCAAATCGAGGCACAAATAAAAGACTGTCAGATTCAAAATCCGATTGAAGGAAGGGTTATAGCCAAATATTCTGAACAATTTGAAATGGCCGCAGCAGGCAAGCCTTTGTACAAAATTGCTGATACCAGAAAAATGGTTTTGCGTGCCTATATCAACGGTTCTCAATTACCAAAAGCTAAAATAGGGCAGGAGTTGAAGGTCTTTGTTGATGGAGAAAACGGTAAATACCGTGAGCTGAAGGGCAAGATTCTTTGGATCTCGGATAAGGCAGAATTTACGCCAAAGACCATTCAAACAAAAGACGAGCGGGCAAATCTGGTTTATGCTGTCAAAATAGCCGTCGATAATAGCGATGAATCGATCAAAATAGGTATGTACGGCGAAATTAAACTGGCTCAGTAAAATCTATCATATGTCGGCTATTTCAGTTAAAGATATCGAAAAATCCTACGACAAAGGTGCCGTTAAGGCGCTGAAGGGTATAAATCTCGAAATAGAACAGGGTGAACTCTTTGGCTTAATCGGACCCGATGGCGCCGGGAAAACCAGTCTGTTCAGAATTTTGAGTACCCTCATCCTTCCCGATTCAGGCTCGGCCAAAATGATGGGACTCGACGTGGTGAAGGATTTATGGAAAATCAGAAAAATTGTCGGCTACATGCCTGGCAAGTTCTCATTGTATCAGGACCTTAGCATCGAAGAAAACCTCAATTTTTTTGCAAAGGTTTTCAATACAACTGTCAAAGAAAATTATCATCTCATCGAGGATATTTATGTACAGATAGAGCCTTTTAAAAAGCGCCGTGCAGGGAAATTGTCGGGTGGTATGAAGCAAAAGCTGGCGCTCTGTTGTGCGCTGATTCATGAGCCTAAGATATTGCTTTTGGACGAACCAACCACGGGCGTTGACCCTGTTTCAAGAAAGGAATTTTGGGAGATGCTGGGCCGATTGAAGGAGAAAGGCATTACGGTTTTAGTGTCCACACCCTATATGGATGAAGCAAGCCGTTGCAGTCGAATTGCCCTGATGCAGGACGGAAATGTGATGGAAGTTGACAGCCTGGAAAATATCATCGCTAAAAATAACATGATTCTTTTTGCATTGAGGAGTAAAGAAATGCACCGACTGCTAAAGGATCTCAGGGAATATCCGGGAACATTTTCTGCCTTTGCCTTCGGCGACGAACACCATGTAAGACTAGATTCGGAAGAAGAGGCAGAGCAACTTTATGCTTATCTTTTGCACAGAGGACATGAGTTGTTGAATATCAGAAAAATAAACCCTGAGATTGAAGATGTTTTTATTCAGCTCATGCAGGAACAAAATACTTAGTACCTTATGGAAAGAGTCATAATGGCTGATAAACTGACCAAAAAGTTCGGCGATTTTACTGCCGTGAATGCCATCAGTTTTGAGGTGTATAAGGGTGAAATTTTTGGATTTTTGGGTGCAAACGGTGCCGGAAAAACTACCGCAATGCGCATACTGAGCGGCTTATCTTATCCCAGTTCGGGAAAAGCTATGGTAGCCGGTTTCGATGTCTATGAAGAATCGGAGGAAATAAAAAAGAATATTGGATACATGAGCCAAAAGTTCTCACTCTACGAAAATCTGACAGTAAGAGAGAATATCCGCTTTTTTGGGGGTATATATGGAATGGGCCGCAAAGAATTAAAAAACGCCTCTGAGCAATTGATAGAAAGATTACAGCTCGGCCCCGAAGCGAATAAACTGGTCGGTTCGCTTCCCCTGGGTTGGAAGCAGAAAATTGCTTTTTCGGTAGCTATTTTACATAGACCCAAAGTTGTTTTTTTGGATGAGCCTACCGGAGGTGTTGACCCAATTACAAGAAGGCAGTTTTGGGAGCTGATTTATGAGGCATCGGAGCAGGGAATCACAGCCTTTGTCACCACACATTATATGGATGAGGCCGAATACTGCGACAGGGTTTCGATTATGGTGGACGGGGCTATTGCTGCACTCGACAGTCCTTTGATGCTGAAACAACAATTCAATGCAGCATCGATGGATGCGGTTTTTCTTCAATTGGCCCGCGGCGCAAAAAGGTCGGAATAATAGTTTAAAACAAAGAAAATGAAAATATTTCTGGCATTTATTAAGAAAGAATTCAGACATGTATGGCGCGATCGTCGCAGTCTTACAATTTTGTTGGGCTTACCCATCATGATGATGCTGCTTTTCGGTTTTGCCATTTCAAATGAAGTGAAGGATTCGAAAATTGCAGTATTGGATTATTCAAATGACGCAATGAGCAAACAACTGATAGACAGAATAGGACAGAGCAACTATTTTACTGTTTTCGAAAGCGTTAGGAATGAGGCTGCAATTGAATCAGCATTCAGAAAAGGCAATATCAGACTGGCCCTTATTATACCGCCTAATTTTGGAAAACAAATGAGTAAGGAGGGGAGTAGCATCAGAATCATAGCCGACGCTTCCGATCCGAATACCGCCAACATCGTCACAAATTATATGAATGCCATATTGGCGGATTTTATAAAATCGAAATTTTCAACACAACAGGAGCCGCTCAATATCAAGGTAGAAAGCAGAATGCTTTACAATCCGCAGTTAAAAAGCAGTTATAATTTTGTGCCAGGAGTGATGACCCTCATTATGATGCTTTTAGGAACAATGATGACGGCTGTTTCCATCGTAAAAGAAAAGGAAATGGGCACAATGGAAGTCTTACTCGTGTCACCCATGAAACCTATTTTGGTAATTATCAGCAAGGCGATACCCTATTTGGTGCTTTGTTTTATCGATGTGCTGCTCATTTTGCTTATGTCATACACCCTGCTTGAAATGCCGGTGAGAGGAAATATTCCACTGCTGCTTGCCGAAAGCCTGCTTTTTATTCTAACGACCTTATCCTTTGGATTGCTTATTTCAAACTTGGTTGCTTCGCAGCAAATGGCCATGTTCATTTCTCTGGTTGGATTTCTAATGCCGGCGCTGGTTTTTAGCGGATTTATGTTTCCTATTGAAAATATGCCCTTGCCGCTGCAGATAATCAGCAATGTTGTCCCTACCAAATGGTATTTTTATATTTTGAAAACTATTATGATCAAAGGCCTTGGTTTTGAATATATTATAATGCCTACGATTATTCTGATTTCGATGACACTGATATTTATTTTGCTGACCCTGCGCAATTTCAAAATCAGATTAATGTAATAGATTATGAGAAATATTATGTTTATGCTTCGCAAGGAATTCAGGCAAATCTTCAGAAATAAAGCAATTCTGCGGATGATTCTTGCAATGCCCATCATACAGCTCATACTGATTCCCTTGGCGGCCGATTACGAAGTCAAAAACATCAGCATTTCGGTAGTAGATAATGATGTATCAAGCTATAGCCGTCGTCTGACAGAAAAAATAAAAGCATCGGGTCTTTTTATATTGAACGACTACGGTCAGAATTATAACTATGCCTTGAAAATGGTAGGAAAGAGCAAGTCCGACCTCATTCTTAGCATAGAACCCGGCTTTGAGAATAACCTGATCAGAGAGCGAAAAGGTACGGTTCATATTGCTGCCGATGCGGTAAACGGGATTAAGGCCGGCTTGGGCGCAGCTTATGCACAGCAGTTGGTTGCAGCGTTTAATGCAGAAATTATGCAAGAATGGGGTGCCGGTATTGAGCAGAAAATGCCCGTGACGGTCAGTTCGACACTGCGCTATAATCCGCATGTAAACTATTATCTTTTTATGGTTCCGGGCATACTGGTTATGTTGGTAACTATGGTGGGTAGTTTTCTTTCAGCCTTGAACATTGTGGCCGAAAAAGAAATCGGTACTATGGAACAAATTAATGTAAGCCCCTTAAAAAAGTATCAATTTATTTTGGGCAAACTCATTCCTTTTTGGGTCTTAGGAATGTTGAGTATCACTATAGGCATGAGCATAGCCTACCTCTTTTATGGTATTTTTCCAGCGGGTTCTTTTCTGGTAATTTACAGTTATGCAGCCTTGTATCTTTTGGCAGTTTTGGGCGTAGGACTGCTCTTGAGCACATTCGCAGAAAATCAGCAGCAGGCGACACTTTTTGCCTTTTTTATTCTCATGGTTTTTATTCTAATGAGCGGACTTTACACGCCTGTTGACAGTATGCCCGAATGGGCGCAGTGGATATCGGCCTTCAATCCGCCGCGCTATTTCATCAAGCTCATCAGAGCGGTGTATATCAAGGGCAGTGGATTTGCTGACCTTGGTCACGAGTTTTTAGTTACCGCCCTATTTGCATTGGTTTTCAATGTTTTGGCGATAATAAGTTACAATAAGAGATCTTAGCAAAGCAGCTTATTCCGTTTTTTTCTTCAGTAAGTTCACTCTTACGCCAATGTTTATTCCAAAGGAATTGAAATTATTTTTGCTTGTCAGATCATCCATTGGTTTGTCAAAATCCGGAATAGAGGTATTGATTCCGCCCAAAACAGTTGGTAAAGTATTAGACTCATTGGTGATTTTATCTACAAAATTGATTTCAGTATAGAATAAATCTGCTGTCGCCAATTTATCGGTCACATTACCGCTGCTGATTTCAGTTTCGGACCATGCAGTGAGTTTTGCCTTTTTCGATTTGACTCTTACGCCTGTATATCGAACTTCCATAAAAAGATTAAAATTTTCATTGGGACAATCGATACTTGCACCTGCATAAGATTCGAAACCAACGGTAAAATTGCCGCTCACTTTGTAGTAACGGTATGAGCTTTTATTGATGATGGGCTCTTCTGTTCGGAGTTCCAAAAAAGTAAAACCGACTAATGGCAATACAGGACCAAATCCTATGTAGGGTTTTACAAGTCCTTTGCTCGCTCTGGCATAAACGGAGGGAAAAACCCTGAACTGCTTTGTACTGGCAAATTTTGTTTCCCTGTAATTATTGCTTGTATTTGACTCCTCTGCCACATATTTCTTATCACCCATCAAATAATAGCCCTCCAGTTCTATCCCGAAATTATTCGAAAAGGTATAGCCTCCTGCCAGTCTGAAAGTAGCCCCACTGCCTATTGTCCCATAAACATTTTCTTTTGATACAATGCTATTGTTGCCCTGTAAGACAAGTACCGGGGAGGAAAAATTATCTTTCGAAGCAGAAAATCCGTAACCGCCTCCAAGTTTGAGGTAGCCTTGTGCGATGATAAATTGTGAAGACAAAAGACAAGCAAAAAATATGACCTTTTTCATAATTAGCAGGTTTTGGTTTATTTAATAATTATCGACATCTCTGCCAATAATTTTCGAGGCGTTTTTTAGATTCAACCTAATAATGTATAATTTTACAGAATATTATGGCTGAATAGAGCACAATCTAAGTCCAAATTAAGATATTTAATAAAGTTTGCAAATAAAATTCTGAGTTTTTATTCTTAACAAGAATGTAAATAGTATAAATTTAGATTTTTATATAGATATATTTTTTAAAAAAGCCCTAAATGAATATACTCGAAACAGCAAAAAGAGTTTTTTCTGTTGAAAAAGATGCCTTAGAGGGCATTAGCAAACGGCTCGATTCAAATTTTGAAGAGGCTGCAAAGCGGCTTTATGCCTGTAGTGGTCGTATTGTTGTTTGTGGAATGGGCAAATCGGGACTAATAGGGAAGAAGATAGCCGCTACCTTTGCAAGCATCGGCCGACCAGCAATTTTTATGCATCCTTCGGAAGCTATTCATGGCGACTTGGGCATGCTGATGCCGGGCGACTGTTTTTTAAGCATTTCCAATTCGGGAGAAACCGATGAACTGCTGCAGTTGATTCCGCATATTAATCGTTTGGCATTGCCACATATCTGTATCTGTGCTGTTAAAAACTCAACCTTGGCCAAACATGCCGACTTTGTTCTTGATATTGCTGTTGAAAAGGAAGCATCTAATCTTCCGGCAGTTCCAATGGCATCGGCTATTACAAGCCTGGCAATGGGACATGCGCTTGCTGCTGTTCTAATTGAGCTTTCAGGATTCAGACAGGAAGATTTTGCCTTGTATCATCCGGGGGGTAGTCTGGGTAGAAAAATTCTGACCAAAACTGCAGAACTGATGAGTAGAGAACTGCCAGCAGTAAAACCAGAAAGTAATCTTCGCGAGGTAATCTCCGTAATGTCAAAAGGGATGCTGGGTCTGGCGCTTTGTCTTGATAATAATCAGATCTTAGGAATTATTACTGACGGAGACCTGCGAAGGGCCTTGGAAAGAAGTGGCGATGGTGAATTTTTTAAGCTCCGCGCGGAGGATATTATGACTAAAAATCCAAAATCTGTCAATGGAAATCAATCGGTTTTAGAGGCCGAGGAACTCATGAATCAATTTAAAATAACAGCTTTAGTTGTTTTGGAAAATGGGGCTCCGATTGGCGTGATTGCTAAGCATATGTTTAGATGATAATTAAGGTAGAAGTAAGAAATTAGAATGATGAATTGTATTCTGTGCCCTTTTGTCTTTATTTTTTGTAATTTCTGATTTCTACCCTCTAACTTCTGATTTTAAAAACGCTTTAAACCTGACAAAAAATATATGCTTTATAGCAAACTCAAAACTAACCACTTTCTCGTAGCAGGTCCCTGTGTCATCGAATCGGCCGAATTGCTCGATGAGGTTGCTGCAGCGTTAAAAGAAATAGAGGCAAAAATGCCTTATACTATAATATTCAAGGCTTCATTCGATAAGGCAAACCGTACCTCCATCAATTCTTTCAGAGGACCGGGTATGGAAAAAGGCCTTCAGATGCTGTCCGATATAAAATCGAAATATGGATTTCCGCTGCTAAGTGACATTCACGAGTCCTATCAGGCAGCACCCGTTGCCGAAGTCTGTGATATTCTGCAGATTCCAGCTTTTTTATGCCGACAAACCGACCTCTTAGTTGCCGCTGCTGAGACAGGAAAAATAATCAATGTCAAAAAAGCACAGTTTTTATCCGGACAGGATATGAAACATGTTGTAAGTAAAATAGAAGAGGCCGGTAACAGCAACATCATACTCACAGAACGAGGCAGCATGTTTGGCTACAACAACCTTGTGGTCGATTATACTGGAATATTAGATATGATGCAGCTTGGTTATCCTGTGATGATGGATGCTACGCACTCGGTTCAAAAACCTGGAGGAGCAGGTGGAAAAAGTGGAGGCAACAGGGCCTACGCGCCTATGCTGGCTCAGGCCGCTGCTGCAATTGGCATTAAAGGATTTTTTATAGAAACACATCCACGGCCCGATGAGGCACTATCAGATGGACCGAATATGATTTATTTGAATGAAATGGAAAAACTTTTGGAAAAGCTGCTGAAGGTTTCAAATGCTATAGATTGATGCACAATGTTAAAATCCTAAATTGTGCTGCTGCCGCATTTTACCCAGAAAGAAACCAAGCAGCTTTGTAAATAAAAACCTGGGGTTTTATTTAGGTATTTCATTGAAATTTTTTATGTTTATACTACTTTAGTACAATGTAAAAAACAACTTCATGAGAAAGCGCAAGTACGATTATTTCTATACCATACAGGCCAATTGCGAAGATGGTTACTGCAGCATAGATGTGGAACACTTCGAAAAAACAGAGGAAGGATTAGCAAAGGCTTACAAAAAACTGAATGAGTTGAACCGAAAAGAGCCAGGTCAATACACTATATGCATTACCCGAGATTTTGCTGACCCAAGTAAAAGATAAAGGAGAATCATTCCCTACAAAGTTTCTCCACTAATTTATATTAATACAATTAGAACCAAACGTTCTAATAAAACAATACGTTAACAAGTATTACACTTTCTTAACATTTTGGTAAGGTTTTTGATAATTTGTTCACATTACCAAAACAGCGTACAAATTTATTATTGTTGGGCAATGCAGCAAAGCACTGAGCATATCGGGTTTTTTATCAAACAATACGAACAGATAAGTAATCACAGGCATCCACAGGCCTATGAAATGGTAGCGGATATTGTAAAACCTGAAACAGCCCTCGAAAAATTAATTATCGGACAGAAAGATTGGATGGAAGGAGCCTTTTGGGGAGAGCCAAGAACCGGACATCCCGAAGGGAAAGTAATTTTTCATATTCGAGAAGTGCTGGACAATGTAGATAAAATCACCTCAAATTCAACATTGAGAGAGCACCTTCGTTTGGTAAGCATTATTCACGATAATTTTAAACACCTTGAAGAAACAGTTCGTCCCCGTCAGGACTGGACCAAACATCATGCTGTTTATGCCATGAAATTTGCTCAGAATTTTATAAAAGAGCATCATATTTTGAATGTGATTGAATTGCACGACGAAGCCTATTATGCCTGGCATTTAAATAGAAAATATCCCGAAACCAATCGGGCATTTCACAGGTTGAATGGGCTTTTTGAAAGGCTCGGCGATGATTATAAACAGCTCTATTATCTCTTTTTTAAATGTGATACTTTTACAGGCGACAAAACCAGAATACCCGTTCAGTGGTTTGAAGATACTGTCATGGAAATAAATATATCAACCTTATAGACAAGGTTTAAATATAATAATTATAAAAATATATAATAAGTTGATATTTATCATTTATTATAATAAAATAAAGTATAAAATTTGCTTCATTTAGATCATTTAAAACATTGATATTATGAAAGCAAATATGGGTACAACCGATCGAATAATAAGGTTACTTGCCGCAGCGCTTATAACTGCCATGTATTTTACAAATGTGATAAGCGGAACTTTAGGTATAATTGCCTTGGTTTTTGCTGCTGTTTTTTTATTGACATCTGCCATGTCATTTTGCCCCTTATATCTGCCTTTTGGCATAAACACCTGTTCGAAAAAGTAAAATTCTATTGATGAATTAAAAGCCTAAGATCGCTAAGTTCTTAGGCTTTTTTTGTGCAAGCGGCTAAAATTTTTGATGTCTGCGGCTTTTTTCATATTATTGCAGATAAATAAGCATTTGCTTACAATTAGCTCATTTCCTATTTAAGATTATGGCAAAAAATAGCAACAAAGACCCTAAAAAGCCAGCAGCAGCCGGTGCAAAAAATACAAGCGCAAAAACAGAAGATAAAAAGGTAATTATTAGCGCAGTTTCAAAACCTTCTGCTTTTCTCACAAACTTTTTACAATTCAGGGCTGCGCATCAATGGATAATCTTCATTTTTGCTTTTTTGCTATATGCAAATTCGATTTCGAATAAATACGCAGTGGACGACTCTATCGTTATAGAGCGCAATATGTTCACCAAAAAGGGCTTGAAAGGAATGGCCGGAATCTGGGGTAAAGATACCTTTGTGGGCTTTTTTGGTGATGAAAGAAATCTGGTAAGTGGAGGTCGTTATCGTCCTTTCACTGTTGCGATGTTTGCAGTTGAAAATCAACTTTTTGGCAAGTTGATAAAAAACAACAATGACTTTACTGTTAGCACAAATCTACAATTAGATCCGTCAAAAAAAGATGCCATTTTGGCAAGAC
>CANETR010000012.1 GCA_947441325.1 Saprospiraceae bacterium | reverse complement strand
GTGGCCCTGTTTTGATGATGTCGCGGCCATAGGTGACGCCATAGTCGGCCCATACAGCAGTCTGTATCGAAAGATTTTTATTTTGAATGTCAATATTGTAAAGATCGACAAGACTTTGTTCCCACCATGCCTGACGAGCAGTAACTTCATCAATTCCATTGGCATTTACCATGGTTCTTAGTTTCATGTTGAAACCAACAGCATGTTGTGTTTTCTTGCCAAAAGTGAAGATAAAAGAGGGCAAAAGTCCTATGTTCATGTTTTGATAAATGGACTTACTTTTTCCGTTCAATCTTTCCACTACCCAGTTTCTGTTAAAATCAGGGTCATTAAATGCGGAATCTCTATCTGCAAATAGGGCATTTCCCTTAACGCCCAGATAATTATTGCTAAATGTTTGATCCAAAGAAAAAATATTCATGTGGAAACGGTAGCGATTGTCTACAATTTCGGCAGGGTTGAAATTTAGAGAATATACCCCTGAGTAGTTGTCACTGTGAAATCCAAGGTTTCCCTGTGCTTCTATTTTTATTAAAATCGCAAAAGACAAAATCGTAAAAATAAGTTTCTTCATTAGAATTGATTTAAATTAGCGTTTACACTGAATCAGGGTGCAAAGCTATGACTATTTGTAAAATAGTCAGTAGTTTTTTGTTGCTTCTTTTCCCAAAAATAATTTGAAAAATTGTTCATTGACAAGAAAATTTAGTGGCAATTGTCATTTGATGGGTCTATATTTGTAGACTGAAACAAAAATTTATTGATTCCCCCAAAAGATTTATATGTTAGTAAAAGCCTTTGCCAGTGCAGTTTATGGTATCGATGCACAAACAGTTACCATTGAGGTTGATTGTGGTGGTCCACTCGGTCCAAATGGTAAACCAGGTTACTCCCTGGTGGGACTTCCCGATAATGCCGTGAAAGAAGGTTATTGGAGAATTGAAAGTGCCTTAAAATCGGCGGGTTTAAGGATTCCACGTTTGAGAATTGTCATTAATATGGCTCCGGCTGATATTAAAAAAGAGGGTTCAAACTATGATTTGCCTTTGGCAATGGGGATTTTGGCAGCTACCGATCAAATAAAACCTGAGCCGCTTTCAGAATATATAATCATGGGTGAACTGTCTCTGGATGGAACCTTAAGACCTATCAAAGGAGCCCTGCCCATTGCTATTCAGGCTCGAAAAGAAAAATTTAAAGGTTTTATTCTGCCCAAAGCTAATGCCAGGGAAGCTGCAATAGTAAATGATATCGATGTCTATGGCGTTGAAAATATCTCAGAAGTGATTGAATTTTTCAATGGAACCAGAGAATTGAAAACAACAGTTGTGGACACCCGTGAGGAATTTTCTTACAACCTTAGGCACCTCAGTGTGGATTTTGCCGATGTGAAAGGGCAGGAGAGTGTTAAAAAAGCATTGGAAATTGCTGCAGCAGGCGGACATAATGTAATCTTAATCGGACCGCCGGGTGCCGGCAAAACCATGCTCGCTAAAAGAATGCCCACGATTTTACCGCCACTCTCTCTCAAAGAAGCTTTGGAAACCACCAAGATTCACTCCGTTACCGGTTTGTTGCCCGAACAGGCTTCACTTGTGTCTGAAAGACCTTTCAGGGCGCCACATCATACCATAAGCGATGTTGCCTTGGTAGGAGGGGGCGTACAACCAAAGCCCGGTGAAATATCTTTGGCACACAATGGTGTATTGTTTTTGGACGAATTGCCCGAGTTTAAGCGTGCTGTACTGGAGGTCTTGCGTCAACCCATGGAATCACGCAATATGGTCATTTCCCGCTCGAGATTCACCGTAGAATATCCGGCCAATTTTATGCTCGTAGCTTCCATGAATCCATGTCCTTGCGGTTATTACACGCATCCCGAGAAGGAATGTGTCTGTTCTCCGGTAACCGTTCAGAAATATCTGAACAAAATATCGGGCCCCTTGCTCGACAGAATCGACCTGCATGTAGAGGTTGAACCTGTGAATTTCGATACACTCTCATCAGAAGAAATGCCGGCCGAGAGCAGTGAAAATGTTAGGGATCGAGTACTAAGGGCGAGAGCGCTACAGCTTGAAAGATTTAAGGACTTTCCGGGAA
Source organism: Saprospiraceae bacterium (assembly GCA_947441325.1). Classification (GTDB taxonomy): domain Bacteria; phylum Bacteroidota; class Bacteroidia; order Chitinophagales; family Saprospiraceae; genus Saprospira. The sequence goes on along the minus strand of CANETR010000012.1, from coordinate 10,974 downwards.
TTCACTGCAATGCACAAATGAGCAGTAAGTTGATTCAGAAGTACTGTCAGCTCGATGCTTTAGGTAGTGCACTTTTGAAAAAAGCAATGAATTTTCATCAGCTCTCAGCCAGGGCTTATGACAGAATTTTAAAAGTTGCAAGAACAATTGCTGATCTTGCAGAATCAGAGAAAATCAACTCGGAACATATTGCATTAGCTGTACAATTCAGAAATCTTGATAAAGAAAACTGGGTGCAGTAGCTTCTGTAAGGCTTTCAGTACTTAATTATTGTTACTGAAGCTGAAAATTATTTTTTTGATTTCTGCATCCTCTTCCAGTTCCGGGGCAATTTCAAAAAGTTTAGACGCATTGTGCCCATCTTCAAGCAGTAAGATTAGCTGTATTTTTGCTTCCTGACGGTGGCCGTTTAAATAATTTAAGGCAACTTCACAGAAATCGAAGAGAATATCATTGCTGTATTTTCTTGCATCTTCTAAAGTTTCGAAGGCGACTTCATAATCCTCATTGTCAATCAGGAACTCCAGATAACTGATCCAGGTTATTGGTTCTTCAGGTGCAATTATGATTGCTTTTTTATAAAAGGTGTAGGCCAGTTCTGTCTCGTCGAGTTGGTTGTAAACTTCAGCCAGAGCAATGCAGAACTCTTCACTTTCCTTGTTTTGTCTGTAGGCTGATTCAAGCGCCTTGAGTGCTGCCTTCCATTTTTCCTCGCTTGCATAACATACACCGATTCGATAATGCAGGCGACCGTCCATTTGGTCTCTTTTTAATGCTTCTGCATAAATTTTGCGGGCTTTTTCAAACTCGCCGCTATATTCGTAGCACTCGCCTTCCCAGAGCATCACTTCAGCATCAGCTTCGAAAATGGCTTTATAATCTTCAACGTATCTTTTGGCAAGTTCGAAATTTTCTAATCTGAACAGACAGGCTATTACATCGCGGTAAGCAAATTCAAAATGTTCATTGATAACAATGGTATAATCATAGGCTTCCAGAGCCTTTTCATATAGACCTAAATGTGTATAAGCATGGCCAAGGTTGTACCAGGCCCAATAAGAATAAGGTTCACGGTCGATTATTTCAAGACTTGTATTGATGCCTGCTTCGTAGTTTTCGGTAAGTTCCATGCACATCCAAAGTCTGCTGTAGGCCATTTCATTGTTTGGATTGTATCTAAGTACTTTTACCAAACTTTTAAAGGATGCCTCATAATCCTCGCGGCTCTCATGAATGGAGGCTTCGAGCATGTAAACATCTTCCAAGTCATTTTTGTCGGCAAAATCAAGCGCATTATCAAGCATGTTCAGCGCCGCATCAAAATCCAGAGACTGATGTAGTATTTCAACTTCTGTCAAAATAACATCTACATTTGTTGGTTCGTAAAGTTTTGCAAAATTTAAGGCAGAATTGGCATCGTCAATACGATCTTCTTCCAATAATAGTTGAGCTTTGCGAATGTGAAAAACAGCAGAGAACGGATAATTCACTAGCGCATGCTCAATTGCCTGTAAGGCTTTCGGATATTCAAATTGTTCTTCGTAGTAATCTATCAAATCTTGGAAAGCGTCGCTGTCGAGAAATACAGTATTTCCACTTGCGAGCATTCCCTCATACTGGAGCACCAGTTCATTTACATTTAACCCCTCTGGATTATCGTTGTAATCGTACATTCAGGTGATTTAGACAAAAAATGAATTGAAGAGAAAAACTTAATAAAAATAATTTCATTCCTTTCAATTCTTAAATATACAACCCTTATTTCTGAAAATCAAACTTTGTTGATTCAATTTATAATTTCCTCAAAGTTTATTTAAATTAATTTAACAACGCAGTGCTCCATCAAAAGGTTTCCCGGATTTAATTTTTAAAAATCAATTATCACGATCATTAAACAAATCACCTAATGCGTCTGCCAATGGATCTCTGAAAAGCAGGGTTTTGTCTATAAAATCTTTGGCAATTAATTCAAACTCGCAAAGGGCGTGCAGAACAAATTCCATGTAGAGTAGCTGCTCATTTTCATTTTTTGGATTTGTGTGGGCCAAAACTAATTTCTCCAGACCGGGTACCGATTTTAGTTTTTCTCTGTAGTTTTTATCTGAATCGTCGTTTAGAATTGAAATTACATTTCCGTCGGAGAAAAATGCGTTGATTGTTCCATAGGGGTCTTTTTCATTCCCTTTTTTTAGCTTATTGGGATTGGGAAAAATGCTCAAAAACTTTTCTTTAATCGCTTCTCCCATTAAGCGAAGGGCTACATTGTATGGTCCTTCCTGCTCACCCTCATAAACCAGCTCAATTTTTCCGGTAATGGCTGGAATAATACCCCAAAAGTCAACAATTCTGGCAGTAGTTTCTGCTTCTGAATTTAGCAGCATTCTTCTCTCGGCCGAACTGTATAAGTTTTCCATCGCAGAAATGCTCAATCTGGCAGATACACCACTTTTTTCGTCAACAAATTCGCTGCTCCTTGCGGTAAAAACTATTCTTTCCAATAAATCACTGCAAAGTTCTGGAACTGAAATGGCTTTTCTTTGCTCTGGGCTCAAGTCTGCTTCCTGAGCAGTAATTTTAGCAGCGGTTTCAATACTGCGTGGATAATGAGTAAGAATCTGAGAATCGATACGGTCTTTCAAGGGGGTAATAATACTACCGCGATTGGTATAATCTTCGGGATTTGCCGTAAAAACAAATTGTAAATCGAGTGGCAGCCTTATTTTGAACCCACGAATCTGTATGTCACCCTCTTGTAAAATGTTGAAAAGCGCCACCTGTATGCGTGCCTGAAGGTCGGGAAGTTCATTAATGACAAAAATAGAACGATGCGAGCGAGGAATCAGTCCAAAATGTATCACGCGTTCGTCTGAGTATGGCAGCTTGAGCGTAGCAGCCTTAATGGGGTCTGCATCGCCTATTAAATCGGCAATACTCACATCTGGAGTCGCCAGCTTTTCGACATAGCGTTCACTTTTATGTAGCCAACCTATGGGAGTTGCATCGCCGTGTAATTCAATTAAATCTTTAGCAAATCTGCTGATGGGCTGCAAGGGATCATCGTTTAGTTCCGAACCGGCCACAACAGGAATGTATTCATCGAGCAGTTCGGTCATTAGTCGGGCAATTCTGGTTTTGGCCTGTCCTCTCAGACCAAGAAGCAGGATATTGTGTTTTGAAAGTACCGCTCTTTGTAAATCGGGGATTACAGTATCTTCGAATCCCAAAATGCCCTTGAATAGATTTTTTTTCTGTCTGAGTGCTTCTGTTAGATTGTCGCGCATCTCCTGTTTGATGCTTTTGCTTTGGTAGCCGGCAGATTTCAGTTCGCCCAGCGTTTTAATATTTGAAAAATTTAAATTCATACTTTTTTGTTAGTGTTTTAAAACCTATCTGCAAATAACATTCATTGATAAAAATATGTTGTATTTTAGCCCTGCAATTTAACGCCGATGTTTAAAATATTTGAATATCTCAGACCTTATTATTTTAAGGCGCTTCTGAATATCATTTTTAATATACTTACAGCCTTTTTCAGCATTGTCTCCATGGTGCTGCTTAAACCCTTTTTGGATATACTTTTTGCATCGAAAATCCCAGCAATGCCTGTTTATGAAGGCTCATCTTATTTTAGTTTTCCTATAATCTGGTTCAATAGAAGTCTGATTGAATATATTACAGTTTATGGACACAGTGCAGCGCTTTTTCTGGTTTGTATTGTTATTGTAGCCTGTTTCTTCTTAAAAAATCTTTTTCGATACCTTTCTCTGTATGTAATGGCACCTGTAAGAAATGGTATTGAATTCGATATCAGGAATAAAGTGTACAAAAAACTACTTGAACTTCCGCTTTCTTTTTACTCTTCGGAACGCAAAGGGGATTTGATGTCGAGACTAAGCAGCGATGTAAGCGAGATTCAATGGAGTATTCTGCGCTCGCTCGAAACCCTTGTTCGATCGCCGATTACGCTCTTAGGTTCCATAATTGTAATGCTTTACATCAGTCCCGGACTAACGCTCTTTTCCTTCGGGCTCTTTTTATTTGTTGGGATTGGAATAGGCCGCCTCAGCAAAAGCCTACGAAAGAATTCGGGTAAGGCACAGGAATCATTGGGCAGCATTTTGTCGATCATCGATGAAAGTATAGGCGGATTGAGAGTGATACAAGGCTTTGGCGCCGAAAAATATCAGGCTGAAAAGTTTAGCCAGGAAAATAAAAAATACCTAAGCCTCAGCAATAAGATACAAAGACGCAGGGAGCTTGCTTCGCCCATGAGTGAATTTTTGGGCATCTGTGTCATCGCTGCACTTTTACTTTACGGTGGCAATCTGGTTTTTAGTGGTAATTTCGAGGCTTCTACCTTTGTGATGTACATTTTAATGTTTTACAATATCATCGATCCGGCCAAAAATTTTGCTTCGGCTATGTACGATATACAAAAGGGGAGGGCTGCAGCCGAAAGGATTAATAGTATTCTCAACAGTCAGGTCGATATTCAAAATAAACCCGATGCACTGGCCTTGAAAAGTTTCGAAAAAGAGATTCAATTTGAAAGTGTTTCATTTAACTACGAGGCCCAACAACAGGTGCTCGATAATATTTCCTTCAGGCTTGAAAAAGGAAAAAGCCTTGCGCTGGTAGGGGTTTCGGGATCTGGTAAATCTACCATTGCCGATTTGTTGCCAAGGTTTTATGAAGTTGTTTCTGGAAGAATTTTGCTGGACGGTATCGATATAAACGATTACAAACTGTCCGATTTAAGAGCTCTTTTCGGAATCGTTTCCCAGGATGCTGTGTTGTTCAATGACAGTATTTTCAACAACATTGTTTTTGGGCTTGAAAATGTAGGCGAGGCAGAAGTTATCGCTGCCGCAAAAATGGCACAGGCGCATGACTTTATCATGGAAACTGCCGATGGATACAATAGCTACATTGGCGACCGTGGCATGAAACTAAGCGGCGGACAAAGACAACGTCTTACACTAGCGCGTGCAATTCTACGCAACCCTCAAATATTATTAATGGACGAAGCCACCTCGGCACTCGACTCAGAATCGGAAAAAGCAGTCCAGTTAGCATTGGAAAAACTACTCGAAAGCCGCACAGCCATTATCATTGCGCACCGACTATCCACCATCAGAAATGTAGATGAAATTATCGTCCTACAAGAGGGCAAAATTGTGGAACAGGGCAATCACGAGGCTCTTATCGCCAAAGATGGTATATATAAAAAATTGGTGGAATTGCAGAAGTTGTAAGTTTAGAATAAAGGCAACCGAAGCTTTGGATTAATAGGTCTTTATAAATGTTTCAAAACACAGATTTGACAGTTGAAATACGGATGCGCACGGATATTCTTTACTGATCATTTCCTCGCGGATGGCGGGTTTCAACTAGACAATCTGTCTGTTTTTTTACGGTTTAGTTGAACAACAGCTTCGGAGAAGCGCAACATACCAAGCACCGAAGGTGCGATATGGTATCAAGCTTCAGAGAAGCGCAACATAAAGTTTGTTGTAAAAAAAAATAAATCCGAAGCGCTTCAACTTAGGAAGTTTTTTAAATTCAAACCGTTTAGTGAGCAGTATCACAAACACAGCTGCAATTCGAAAAGCCAATGTCTGATCCCGATAGCTATCGGGACTGACAATCTGACTTCTGACAATCTCAAACAGCAAACTCCCTCAAAATTTCCTCCACAGTCATTCCCTTCTGCTCGCCACTTTCCATATTTTTAACAGTCAGTACACCCGAATTCATTTCATTTTCACCGACTATTACGACTCTTGCAAATTTTCTTCGGTCGGCATATTTCATCTGCTTCTGGAATTTAGCAGCTTCGGGATATATATCGGAATTTATTCCAGCAGCGCGGCACTTTTGAACAATTTTGAAGGCATAGGCGAGCGAAGCTTCATCGAAAGCCATAAAGAACAGTTTGGTCGTGTTCTCTGGTACCTGGTCGAAACGGTCGAGCTGGAGCAGCACATCATAGATACGGTCGGCACCGAATGATATGCCCACCCCCGAATTGCCGTCCCAGCCGAATACACCAGTAAGGTTGTCGTATCGACCGCCACCGCCGATGCTACCCATTTTTACAGCTTCCTGTCCGGGCGCAGAGATATCGGCCACCACTTCAAAAATACAGCCAGTATAGTAGGAGAGACCCCTTGCCAGGGTAAAATCGAGTTGAATTTTATTGAACGCCTGATATCCGTCGAGGAATCTGAAAACTGTTTCCAATTCTTCCAAACCCTTTTGAGCTATACTATTAAAGGTTGAAAAACAATTCTTGAGTTCAGACATTGTAGCAGAAGCGACAATTTTTTTGATGATATCGAAAGATTTTCCGCTGATGCCTTTGCTCTCAAGTTCTTTGGCAACCCCATCCCAACCAATTTTATCGAGTTTGTCAATAGCAACTGTTATAGTGCCGAATTTATCGGGAAAACCGGCCTCAATGGCTATGCCTTCCAGGATTTTCCTGTTGTTGATTCTGATGATAACATCAATATTGAGCGCATGAAAGGCCTGATCGTAAATTTGAACGAGTTCGGCCTCGTATAGCAAAGAATCGGAACCAATGACATCGATATCGCATTGGTAAAATTCGCGGTAGCGGCCTCTTTGGGGTTTGTCGCCCCTCCACACAGCTTGTATCTGATATCTTTTGAAAGGGAAAGCTATGTCATTTCGGTTCATTACGACATAACGGGCAAAAGGTACCGTCAAATCGTATCTCAAGGCTCTTTCGCTGATTCCTTTTACATTTTTACCGTTCAGAAGCTCTTCAAAATCGGCACGTGCCTTATCTTTTTTCTCCGATTGATCGAGACCATTATTTAAAATTTTGAAAAGCAGCTGATCGCCCTCGTCGCCATACTTTCCAGTCAATGTTTCCAATGCCTCCATAGCAGGTGTTTCGAGTGGCATGTAGCCGAACCTAATAAATATATTTCGAAGGGTATCGAATATATATTGTCTTTTGAGGACTTCAGCTGAAGAAAAATCTCTGGTGCCTTGAACTAATTGCGGTTTCATTAATTTTACGAATTGTGAATACTAAATAATACGCAAAATTAGCGCTTAAAAATTTAAGAAGTTGAAAACCTATCTTATTTTTACTATATTTGCTAAAAATATAGAAAAAAATTACCGATTTTATGGATAATCAGCTTTTAACAGAAATTGAGGGGATTGAATCTCAATTACTTAAAATTCTGACAGAGGCAACTGACACGGTAAGGAATCAGAATGTCTCAAACTATCCCATTTTAATCACACATAGCATAGAGCATGACTTTGAAATTGGGATAAGGCTCGAACTTCTGCACAAAAGTTTGGAATTTCGTGTTTCTACACTCGAGGAGCTTTATGTTAAAAATCTTGTATTAAAAGACAATCTTGATGAATTTAGAAATCTTTATCTTAGCAAAAATGACAAACTTTGTTTTTTGGGTTTAAGCGAAAATTCTCAGGAATTTATTTTTATGTCTACTATTACATAAATATATTAAACACCCATTACAAAAGCAAAATTTATACGTTTACAATTTATTATTTCAATTGAGCAAACAATAATTGATATTACAGATTATGACAACCAACAACAAACGTCTCAATTTCCCATATTCCCTTCTCTTTTTTGCCTGCTTTGTTATTTGTATTTCAATGCCGCTAAACACAATTTTAGCTCAGGTGCGAATTAACGAGGTAATGGTCAGGCCACAAACTGATCCAACTTCAGCTCAATTTCAGTCTTTGAAGGTATGTTCACAGCCAACCTTTGGGTCGGAATACATTGAATTATACAATGCCAATCCTTGCGATTCTATAGATATATCATGTTTTCTAATAGGTTACAACGATAATTTTAGCGCTCAATCCAATGGTACTTTCCGATTTCCCTCAGGAACAAAAATTGGTCCTCTGGATTTTTTATCAATCGGCGGACCTAACTCGGGTGCTGATATCAATTTAACGACATTTTGCTCCAATCCACATTTGAACACGGGAAACGACAGATGGTTAATCCCAAATGGTGATGGATTTATTATTCTTTACAATAGTAATGGTACACCATTAGATGCGGTCTATTGGACAATCTCTGCAGGCCAGGCAAATAAATGGGGTACAGATAGTGATATCCAATTAGCACCTACCTTTATAGCTGCAGGTGTGTCATGTCCTGTAGTAGCTACACTTACCGGGCCTGCCGGGATACCAGTTGCCTCACCAATTGTACATTATGCGGGCATTTCACCTTCATTGGGGAATGTTATTCACAGAACTGTAGATGGTGGAACTACCTGGGCGACGAATGCAACAGCTACTATCAATGCCTGTAATGGGGCATGCGCAGTTCCTGCAACGGTTAATATTGCTACAACTTCAGTGAATAATGCAAGCTGCGGATTGAATAATGGCGCCATTAATATTACCCCCAGCGGTGCAACAGCTCCATATACTTTTTCCTGGTCTAATGCTGCAACAACTGAAGATATATCTGGCTTGGCTGCAGGCAGTTATACGGTTACAGTAACTAGCGCAAATGGCTGTACTGCCACATCATCGGTTACAATTACAGCCTCATCCGGGCTTGCAATAGTTCCTAATCCCACCAATGTTACTTGTAATGGCCTTTCAAATGGGGTTGCTGCGGTAAACGTATCGGGTGGTACAGGGGCATTTACATTCAATTGGTCAAATGGTGCAACAACTGCTGCAATTTCTGCTTTGGCTCCCGGTACCTATAACGTAACAGTCAATAGCGGTTCATCTGGTACTGGTGCTGATACACTTTACCGACAAGATTTCTCGGGTGTACATAACTGGACTTTGAATGTGCCAAGCGGTATCAATGGAGCAGACAACAATTTCTGGACAGTTAACGACAACGAGGGTGGTGTGTTGCCAAGTGGTTGCGGTATTGCAAGCAATGGAAACAATACGATGCATATCACCTCAGTATTCTTCCCCACAGGTGGAGCTGCTTATGATGCAGGTGGACTTTGCGGACTACTTTTCTGTCCTCAAACTAATATGAGGGCTGAATCTCCAATATTCTCAACTGTAGGAAGATCCAATCTCACCCTGAGCTTTAACTTTATCTCAAATGGTGATGCGCTTTTGGATAATGCCTCAGTATTTTTCAACAGCGGAACTGGTTGGACACAATTGGTGAACTCTATCAAATCGCCTGTATGTGCGAGTGGACAAGGACAATGGACTGCATTTACTGTTGCCCTGCCTGCATCATGCGATAACAATCCTAATGTTCAGGTTGGGTTTAATTGGACAAATAATGATGACGGTATTGGTTCCGATCCTTCAGTTGCAATAGACAATATTTTAGTAACTGCTCCCGGCTCAGGGGCAGTTTGTACAGGAACACAATCTGTAACTATCACGCAACCTTCTGCTATATCTGTTACATCTGCGAATACAAATTCAGTTTGTATTTCAAATAACGGCTCTATAAATTTGAATGTTTCTGGTGCAACAGCTCCTTACAATTTTACCTGGAGCAATGGACGTACTACCGAAGATATTTCCGGTTTAGGTGCGGGTAACTATACAGTTACAGTTAGCGATGCAAATTCCTGTTCCGCTACTTTCTCAACTTCTATAACTGCAGCTCCTTGTGGTTCGGTTTGTAACCCTGCAGGGAATTTGATTATTTATTCAAATTATGATGGTGGAATTCTCACAATCAATGTTGATCAGAATATTCCTAACCTGATTATTGGTATCAATACTTATGAACCGATACAGGTTACAATAACAGGACCATTTGCTTCAAATGTAACAGAGGTTTTATATGCTGGAATGAATTCAAATCAGAATAATAATAACTGCGGTCAGGGTAATTTTCCTACTTCAATAACAGGTGTTCCTGCTTCTACAGTGACCATAAATCCTCCTATGACACCTCCTGCTGTTGGCTACACTCCTCAGCATGGAAACGGTTCAGGCCCATTTGGATCGCTTATGCTAGGAGCTGCCGGAAATTGTGATACAACTATAAACGCTGGTGGTGTAAATACACCCGATGAAATTGTTTTCCATTTCCAAACACAGACTGGAGGTACCCTGCTTTATCATCAGACACAATATAATTGTTGGACAAATCAGACTTTGAATGTCTCGGCAGGAGGAAATTGTTGTATTCTGCCACCTTCTGCAGGCTGTCCGGCAATTAACTTAACCCCCACGATCAGCAACGTATCCTGCAATGCGGGCACCAACGGTGCCATTGCGGTTACCAGCTCTGGTGGTACTGCACCATACACTTATTTATGGTCTAATGGCCGCACAACGGAGGATATTACGGGTATTGGCGCAGGCACTTATGCATTAACTGCCACTGATGCGAACGGATGTACAGGCACAATATCGGGACTAAATGTCACTGAACCTACTGCATTGAGTGCTACTGTCACCGTCACCGATGCGACATGCGCGGGTAACGATGCTGCAGTAGCAATTACAGTTACAGGTGGTACAAATCCTTATACTTTCCTTTGGAACAATGGCTCAACTAACGAAGACATAAACAGCTTGGCTGCAGGTACCTATACTGTTACCATTACAGATGTTAATAACTGCCAAATCACTGCATCAGGCACAGCGCTCAGTTCAAGTTCGGTATCTGTAACGGGAACTGTTACAAACCTTACCTGTGGCGTACCAACCTCCGGAGCAATCAGCCTTACAGTTTCCGGCGGCACAGCACCTTATACTTTCCAATGGTCAAATGGCGAGACAACTCAAAATATTAACAACTTGGCAGCTGGCAGCTACACTGTTACGGTGAGCGATGCTCTAAACTGTCTTAGTGTAAGTACCTTTAATCTTATACAGTCCAATCAGCCAATTGTATCCATTGCCTTCGACACGCTATACAACGGCCAACCCGTCAGCTGCAACGGCGTCTGCGACGCTGCTTTCACAGCCTTAGCCGCAGGCGGCAGC
>CANETR010000011.1 GCA_947441325.1 Saprospiraceae bacterium | reverse complement strand
TTTACCTGGTCAAATGGTTCGACAACTGCCAATCAGACAGGTCTTGTGGCAGGAAATTACACACTTACTGTAGTTGATGCCAACAGCTGCAATATATCTCAAACTTTTACAATTACAGAACCTTCGGCAATCTTAGTCAGCACGGTTCCACTTGATATTGCCTGTTCATCGGCAAATATAGGCGGAGTCAATTTAACAGTGAGTGGAGGTACGGCTGCCTATAGTTTCCAATGGTCGAATGGCGAAACCACGCAGAACATTTCGGGACTAGCTGCCGGCAACTATTCAGTTACGATAAGTGATGCCAACAATTGTCAATCTTTTGCCTCGGCAACAATCAGCTCAACACCAGGTCTTCAGGTAATTGCCACAGGTACTAACCTTAGTTGTAATGCTGCAAATGATGGCTGTGTTCAAGTTTTAGTGAATGGAGGCACAGCACCTTATGACTACCTCTGGTCAAACAATTCAACACTTGATTCTCTTTGTGGTTTAGCTCCTGGAACCTATACTGTTATAGTAACAGATAATGGCGTGACAAACTGTATTGGATTCGATACCATTGTGATTACAGCGCCTACAGTACTTGTAAGCAATACTGTAAGTATAACCAATGGAAACTGTTCAACTCCTGGCGCAATCAATATAGCAGTTAGTGGTGGAACCTCACCATATAGCTTTGTGTGGAGCAATGGAGCTAGTACAGAGGATATCTCTGGATTGGCTGCAGGTTCTTATTCGGTAACGATTACGGATGCGAATGGTTGTTCTATTGTGAATGCTGCTAATACAGTCAATAGCGCTGGTCAGCCGCAGCTTGCTGTGAATAATTCGGTCAATCCAGCTTGTAATAATTCGAATGACGGTACTGTTTCACTTACAGTTACAAACGGAACGAGTCCTTACAGCTTTGTGTGGAATAGTGGACAGACAACACAGAATCTAAGTGGCTTGGATGGCGGAAATTACAGTGTTACTGTAACTGATGCCCTTGGTTGTACGGCAAGTATTTCGGCTTCATTAACTGAGCCTTCGGCTATACAAGCAACAATCACAACCGTTCCAGCCGATTGTAACAACAGCAATGCCTCCATCGATGTATTGGCTTCGGGTGGGGCAGGAGCGCCTTATAGTTTTGTTTGGCAAAATGCTGCTACTACGCAGAATTTGACAGGTCTTAGCGCGGGCAACTATACGCTAACAATTGAGGATGCCAATGGCTGTACCATTGTGGAGAACATCACTATTGCTAGCCCACTTATTCCGCAGCTTTCAGCATTTATAGGTCAATCAGGTATTGTCGATAGCAGCATTGTTTTAGGTGAAAGCATTGAAGTAAATGCCGGTAGCAATCAAACTTCACAAGGAGTTGTTTATCAATGGACAGCTGTGCCAGGCAGCGCAAATTTTGTGAATGACACAAGTTTTGCGACAAATGTATCGCTAGATCCTGCAGGTTTTTACACGATGATTATTACAGCAACCTCTACTGATGGTTGTGTAAGCACCGATACCCTTACTTTGACCGTAAATCCGGCCTCCGATCCTAAAATTCCAAATGCTTTTTCACCCAACAATGATGGTACAAACGATATCTTCCGTGTGGTAGATTTGAATGTTCAGTATCTAAAAGAATTCAAAGTGTACAATCGCTGGGGGAAATTAGTTTACGATAATCTGCAAGGCTCTTGGGATGGCACTTTCAATGGAACAGAACAGCCAAGAGAAGCCTATTTATATATTATCAGCTGGCAATTGCCATCCGATCCGAATCCTGTTTTGAAGAGGGGGACCGTGACATTGCTTCGATAATTTGAATTAAGCAAAACCGACACTCACATGAGGTCGGTTTTGTTTTTTAGTTGAATTCAAAAAAAAATTCATTCAGAATTAATTTTATCCGACTACTTTACTAATTTTAATTCAAATACAAATTAGTTGCAATTTTATTTCAATATGGAAAATAAATCTATCTCTATTGGTACCCAAATTATAGATTTGGACTCCTTACGTAAGATAACCGACGAAGAATTAAAAAAAATCCTGGAAACCCTTTATTTCGATGGTTATCAGCAGGCATTAAAATCCCTGGATAATAAAATCAGTGAAAATATTGAACAGCTCATTTCACTGAAAAAGGAAACAGCTATAAAGAAAGAACAGACAGAAACGGGCCTTAAACCTGAAACTGTAAATAGTGAAATGCTTAAATCAGAAACAGGCAAAATTGAAATCAATTTTGCGCCAGCACAGGAAGAGGAAACTGACCCACTGAAGAAAAGAATGAATGAAATTGCCGATATGGTATATAAGTTCACCAAAACAGGTTATGTCATTTATCGTTACAATGGTACTGAGTATGAATACCTGAAGAGTAAATATGGCTTTAGCAGCCTGCCAATGAAAGCGCAGGTTTTTGATACAGAGGAAGAGGCCATCAAACACAAAGATTTGTATTGGGGCATTGGTTATGATGAACTTTTTATTCGTAAAGTATGAGTACTGCTATAAAACTTGTTATTTCGCTTTTGCTCTGCTTTGGAGCTGCAGCAATTGGTGGTTTTGCTACCGCAAACAGTCTGTCAGACTGGTATATAAACCTTCAAAAGCCCTCTTTCAATCCACCGAATTGGGTCTTTGGACCAGTTTGGTCTTTGTTGTACACCTTTATGGCAATTGCGCTTTGGAAAGTTTGGTCTTTAGCCCCAAGCACTGAGAGGAACCTGGCTATTAGCTGGTTTTTTATACAGCTTATCTTAAATACAATATGGTCTTTTTTATTCTTTTATTTCCAATGGCCGCTTGGCGCTTTTGTTGAAATTATCATCCTATGGATTGCCATTTTAATGACCAGTATTAAATTTTACTCCCTTGTTCCCTGGACAATCTGGCTGCTTATACCATATCTTTTGTGGGTAAGTTTTGCAGCCTTCCTCAATGCTACTATCGCTTGGTTAAATTTATAAAAGTTTGAAAAATAAAAAATCATGACAACTAGAAAAATTGATATCCTGCTCAGCGAGTATGGCGAAAGCCACAAAAACGCTACTAATAAACTCATTCACTGGATTTGCGTACCAGCAATTATGTTCAGTATTATGGGTTTGTTTTATACCATTCCATTTTCTTTTATTACAGAGCGGACAATCCTAGCAAACTGGGCTTCAGTAATAGTTTTACTTACGCTTGTTTATTATGCTACCTTGTCATTGCCAATCTTTATCGGATTTATATTGGTTGGAGGGGCAATGGTTGCGGGCAATCATTATTTATTTGAATTGGTAAATAGTTATAACATTAATTATGTCCTTGTCTCAATTGGAATTTTTGTAATTGCCTGGATAGGACAATTTATCGGACATGGTATAGAGGGAAAAAAGCCTTCATTTCTAAAAGATTTACAGTTTTTGCTGGTAGGACCTGCCTGGTTGCTGCATTTTATCTTTAAAAGTGTGGGGATAAGGTATTAGTGTCTAAGTAGTGCATTACAAACATACGGAATCTTTTATTTATGATCAATTTGAATAAATTATATATATAACATTATTATTAAAATTATTTGTAAAAAGTTAATACATAAATCAAGTTAAACAATGGCAAAAGAAACTCTTGTTGAGCAACTTAATAAACTAAAAACCACTTTAAAAAAGTGGGAAAATGATCTTATAGCATATAAGGATTGGGCAATTCAAAACGACGGAGTATTGAGTACAGAGGAAATGACTGAGATAAACCAACGCAAAGAGGATATCGCATTAGTTTTAAAAAGGATTAACCAAATTGAAAAAGTAAAAACAGGAACTGCTGTAACAGAAAAGCCTTTAGTTGAATTTTTTGAACCGAAAGTAACTGAAAACGAACTTAATCCTAAAATTGAATTGCATAACACTGAGGATAGAAAGATTGAATTATCAGACGATAATTCTCATTTTTTCTTTGAATACTCTGGAAAGGGGATAAAAGCAGGTGCTAAAATCAGCAAAGATACACCTAAAATAAAAACCATAGTTCCAACCCCTTTTCCTTTTGAAATTGGATGTTATGGTAAAGTTGAATTAAAGACATCTGCATTAAAGGAAGGTGAAAAGGTTGGTTTGGCCATTGAATTAAGCGGATCATTGGTTGTTTTTATCGGAATAGGTAATATTGATGTAAAAATAAGTCTGAGGGCAGAGGGTTCGATAAATGGTGAAACAAGTTTTGGGTTATATCGGGATAATCCGAACAGATCCGGGGATACTTTTGAAATTGCATTATTTGCAAATGCAAAAATTGTTGGAGAGTTCTTGAAATTTAGTTACGAAGAGCCTCTTATTAAAGTTCCGGTAGGTAAATTGGTCGTGAAGGGCCTCTTGGTATCTGTCGATACTAGCCAGATTGATCTTACAGCAATTGCCAGTGCCGCAAAAAAAGTAGCTGAAGTACTTTGGGAAAAAGCTGTTAATAAAACTGCTGAAACTGTCGGCGATGTTGTAGAATATCTTGGCGGCCCTAAAAATCCAATGGAAATTGAACAACGAATAAAAGAGGGAGATGCTTTATACTACCAATTATTGGAAGACAGAAAAAAACTGCTTTATTCTGCTGATATTAAACCATTCTGTAATCAGCCGGAATTCGATGTTATTGATAATAAATTATCTGAATTTAATAGATTACTAAGCGAGGATAAAGACAAAGATATTATTGTCGATAGTTTTATTTCAACAAGAAATTCTATTATTGAACTATTCGACAAGGCTAAAAATAGAAAAATCGAGCATCAAAATAAAGTAAAAGCTAAAGAGTTGGCAGATAATGAAGAATTGACCAAACTTAAAACGCAAGATTCAGCTATTGATGTGCAGGTAAAATATGGTAAATTAGGAGGATGTTATGCTGAGGCACAGGGTCCGGGAAATGTACTTTTCAAAAAAATTCATGAAGATCAAGATGAAAAAAGAAAAGCTAATGCCAAAGTTCTGCATAATAAAGGATTTAAACATTGGGATAATGCAAACAAGGCTTGGCAAAAAAGGTTAACCTTGTCGACAGACAATGTTGAAAATCTCAAAACTCGTATAGAGCTTGGAAATCATGCCATCAGTGAGTACTTGCTTTCAAAAGAGGAATGGATGAAGGGTAAAAATATTTATTAATTTGAGTTCCAATTTTGAGTATACTCAGAATTATACTTTACTTTTCTTTCCATAAAATTGCTCCCAAATAGTGTCTAACTTTTTGGGGGCAGTACATTGAGCAGTGTACTTTTTTGTTAATTAAAAAAGAACACTGCTGGTCTTGTCTTAATACTTATACCTTTCTTTCCATTGCCTCGCAAGCTGCTGGCGATATTTATCCTCAGCACTGTTATCGCCTGGCTTGTAAATAGCTGTGCCGCTAATTTCTTTAGGAAGAAATTCCTGCTCAATAAAATTGCCAGGATAATTATGGGCATATTTATAGTCTTTGCCATAACCCAGGCTCTTTGCCAATTGAGTAGGAGCATTGCGCAAATGTAAGGGAACGGGAAGATTTCCGGTCTTTTTTACTAATTCGATGGCATCATTTATTGCCATATAAGAAGCATTGCTTTTTGGCGAACAGGCCAGATAAATCACCGCCTGCGAAAGTATAATCCTCGATTCGGGATAACCAATTCGTTCTACTGCATCGAAGCACTGATTGGCAATAAGCAGTGCATTTGGATTAGCAAGGCCTATGTCTTCGGCTGCTAATATCAATAATCTTCGGGCAATAAAACTCAAATCTTCGCCACCTTCAATCATTCTTGCCAGCCAATAAACAGCAGCATTGGGGTCGCTGCCGCGAATGGATTTGATAAAAGCAGATATAATGTCATAATGCAGTTCGCCACCTTTATCATAAACCGCTATATTTGATTGCAAAGCGTTTTGTACAGCCTCGTCTGTAATCATAACAGTTTCACCCTCGGGAGTAATACCTGCCATCAGTTCCAGGATATTGAGCAGCTTACGGGCATCTCCGCCGGCATAGCGCAACATGGCCGTTTCTTCTGTTATTTGAATTTCTCTGGTTTTGAGAATTTCATCATGTTTAATGGAATGTTGCACCAGTTCCATCATCTCTTCCTTAGCCAGAGGTTCAAGCACATAAACCTGACAACGCGATAGCAAGGCGCCGATAACTTCGAATGACGGATTTTCGGTAGTTGCACCAATCAATGTCACAATGCCTTGTTCCACAGCGCCCAATAGCGAATCCTGCTGCGATTTGCTGAAGCGATGAATCTCATCGATAAACAAAATAGGAGAGGGCTGATTGAAAAAACGGGCATTTTTGGCCTTTTCGATTGTTTCGCGCACATCTTTCACCCCTGAGCTGATGGCAGAAAGTACATAAAAAGGTCTTTTCAGTTCGTTGGCCAGCAAATTTGCCAGCGTTGTTTTGCCTACACCGGGAGGACCCCACAAGATAATGGATGGCAAATGTTTTGTGCGTAGCGCATTGCTCAAGGCACCCTTTTCACCTACCAGATGTTTCTGCCCGACATATTCCGAAAGGGTTTTCGGGCGCATGCGTTCTGCCAGTGGTTGCACAAATTTTCGATTAAATTATTTAAGATTCTTTTTCTTTGCGCTCCATTTTTTCGACTGCTTTCATCACCTTGTCGGAGAGCTCTTTTTTGAACATGGCCAATTTCGCTGCAATCTTTTCATCGAAACTTCCAATCATTTGAGCAGCAAGAATTCCGGCATTTTTGGCTCCATCCAGTGCAACGGTGGCAACAGGAACACCTCCGGGCATTTGTAAAATAGATAAAACCGAATCCCATCCATCGATTGAATTTCTTGATTTTATTGGAACGCCAATAACCGGTAGGGTAGTCAGCGATGCCACCATTCCTGGCAAATGTGCTGCGCCTCCTGCACCGGCAATAATCACTTTCAGTCCGCGTTCTCTAGCAGTTTGGGCATAGTCGAACATCCTTTCTGGAGTTCTGTGTGCCGACACTACAGTTATTTCATAATTGATGCCGAATTCTTCCAACATTTCTGCAGCCTCGCTCATTATTTTGAGGTCTGAATCGCTGCCCATTATTATGCCTATCATATTAGTAATTTGAGAATAAATATTAAATGTATTTTTGTATCAAGTATCAAGTATCAAGTATCAAGTATCAAGTATCAAGAAACGAAGTTCCGCGAAGCGCATCAAGAACCGTTCTTGTCTGTATAACGAGAAAGCTCTTTAAATGAAGTTCCGCGAAGCGCATCAAGAAACGGAGTTCCGCGAAGCGCATCAAGTATCTGAATTTTTAGTCTTGATACTTGATACCTGCTACTAAGTACTAACTAGTAATCCTAAAAATATTCTTCACCAGCATTGCCTTTTCCTTAAGTTTTTCAACATCAGTATCTGTAACCGTTACATGCCCCATTTTTCGAAAAGACTGAGTACTGTTTTTACCATAGAGATGTAAGTGTACACCACTCATTGAAAGAATCTCGTCGAGCCCTTCATAAATTGGTGAGCCGCTATAACCCTCTTCTCCAAGGAGGTTGATCATTGCAGCAGGCACTCTAATAGCGGTATCCCCCAGGGGTAAATTGTAAATAGCCCTTAAATGTTGTTCAAACTGTGAAGTGATATTGCCTTCTATACTTTGATGTCCACTGTTGTGCGGACGTGGAGCTACTTCATTTATGAGCAGAATGCCATTTTTATCAATGAACATTTCTACTGCAAGTAGTCCAACCATATCCAGTTTTTCGATCAGTTTTAATGCCAGTTCCTCTGCCTCCTTAGCAATTGTTTTGTCAACTTGCGCCGGGCTAAAAAGGAATTCCACCAGATTTGCTTCGGGATGAAAAACCATCTCAACAACAGGGAAGGCTTTGGTTTCTCCTTTTGCATTTCGGGCAACAATAACGGCAATCTCTTTGTCAATATCAACCAGTTTTTCCAATAGACCAGGGGCATCAAATGCTTTTGCTAAGTCGCCTTCGCTTCGGAGCAGCTGTACACCACGCCCATCATAACCATCTTTGCCCAACTTATTGGCAGCAGGCAGGAAGGATGAATTATTCAATACATCCTGTTTGTTTTCAACTAAGATAAAATCAGCCGTTGGCAGGCCATTTTCGACATAAAACTGTTTCTGTAGTCTTTTGTCCTGAATGAGTTCAATAATCTCGGGCTGCGGATACACTTTTTTGCCTTCGTCACGCAGTTTTTTTAGCGCAGCGGTATTTACTTTTTCGATTTCAATTGTTATGATATCGCATCTTTTACCAAAATTATAGACGGAATCAAAATCTTTAAGATCGCCGCATTCGAAATGATGTGCTAAAGCAGCACAGGGAGCATCTTTCGATGGATCAAGAATATGCACCTCCATATTGAAATCTATAGCAGACTGAATTAGCATTCTACCCAATTGTCCACCGCCTAAAATTCCTAATTTTTCCTTCATCCTCAGCTTAAAGTTTTAACTTCCAGTTTCTTCCTTTTAAAATGATTTCTTGTAGTTGATATACCTTCTTTCATACTCATGTAAGGCACACCTTTTTTATGGTTTTTAACACTTATTCTGAATATGGTTTTCCAGTGACGGAACATGAAACCATAGGCCTTGAAAAGTGGCATTTGGGGGTCGTAAATATGTGCCGGTTCTGAATTAGCACCATTCAGTTCTACAATTTTAAAAATGCCATTGTAAAGATCTTCTTCAGAATCTGTCTTTACGTCATATCGACCAAAATAAAAGCCATCAATCTGTTTGCTCAAATTGTCAAAGGTTTCGATTAGTCTTTCATTGATCAGGTGATTACAATTGTAAAAAGTAGCCCCACGACAATGATTGCCAATTTCGGAAAGTATCAATTCTTGATCCTTTTCAGGAATTTCATTTAGCCTGTGAGCATATGCTTTTGAAAGTTCAGTGTAATAATAACTGGTTCTTTCAGTCGTTTTTAATAAGCTGTCCAAATTTGATACGCCATCACCAATTACATGTGGCATTACCTTTTGAACAACGGAGCTGATATTACCTTTTTGTTCATCGGGCATTCTATAATAAAGCACGCCAAATTCAAGTTTTTCGGAGGCATATTCCTGAATAACAAGTCGGGTACGAAATTTTTTCAGATAAATTTCCAGTTCTGCTTCATTATCAATTTTTTCTACAGCATAGCCCCGTTCGCCTCTGTCTGGTTTTAAAATAAATGGAAAATCAATTTCTTTTTGATCAAGATGTAATTTTACGCTCTTGAGTTGATGGTCATTTTCTTCAATCAATATTGTCTTTGGAACAACATTTTGCGGTATTTTTTTTAGAATATCATATTTTGAATAATCAACAAAGCCACCCATGTACATTCCCGGATTGGATGCCGAAAAAAACATAAGTGTGCGAGCCCTCAAACTATACCAAAGATAAAGGGCATATACAGGAAGGTAAAATAGCCAGCTTGGCCAAAATTCCCATTTAAAAAGTTTCTTCATTCGTTAGCTAAGGCTAGAATTTGGTTTTGGTTTAAAAAATTGCTGCAAGATATTAAAATTGAAACTTTTTGTATAAATTTACAACAATAGAGCCTCAACATCATTGAAATTTTAACAAAAATTTTCCAATTAGCTTAAATATAATGAAAACAAACGCACTTAAATACCTTTGGTCTTATATAATTCCTCTTACATTGGTGCTTGTTCTATACCTCAGAGGATTGTTTTCCTTCTCTGGTGTGCTTATTGCTTTTTTTGCTATTCCGATTTTAGAAATAATTCTGAAAGGCAGTGCTAAAAATATGAATGAGCATGATGAATCCACTGCTTTGAAAAATAGATTTTATGATTTGATTCTCTATTCCCATCTTCCAATTCTTTGGGGGATGATAGCATGGTATTTTTATACAGTTTCCAATGTGCCGCTTCAAAAATATGAATATTGGGGAATTAGCCTGTCAATGGGCATTTTTCTGGGTGCCATGGGTATAAATGTTGCGCATGAATTGGGACACAGGGATAAAGCATACGAAAGATTTATGGCAAAACTTCTGCTCTTGCCCAATCTGTACATGCATTTTATTATTGAGCACAATCGCGGTCATCATGTTAATATTGCCACAAAAGAAGATCCGGCTTCAGCAAGGTATAATGAAATGCTCTATTCCTTTTGGATAAGATCGGTCACGATGACCTATGTTTCGGCTTGGAGACTGGAAGCAAAAAGACTGCGCAATGAGGGAAAGCCTTTTTTAAGCATTCATAATGAAATGATTATTTTCCAAATCGCCCAACTGGCTTATCTTTTTTTGGCCTGGTATTTTGGTGGTTTTGTACTTTTATTGTCAGCAATTCTCATAGCGGTTGTAGGCTTTTTATTGCTCGAAACGGTTAATTATATTGAACATTATGGCCTTAGCCGAAAAAAGTTGGAAAATGGCCGCTATGAAAGGGTGCAGCCTTGGCACAGCTGGAATTCTGACCATGTTTTGGGGCGCCTAATACTTTTTGAATTGTCCAGGCACAGTGATCATCATTTCAAAGCAAACCGTAAATATCAGGTGCTTCGTCACTTCGACGAAAGTCCTCAATTGCCTTATGGGTATCCAATGAGTATGCTCATGTCATTTGTTCCGCCCTTATGGTTTGCAGTGATGAATCCTAGGATAAAAGCTTTGAATCATGAGGTTAAGTCAGTTGAACAGAATTGAGGCTCGTTGAAAATTTAGTTAGATTTACCATTAACATAAGAAAATTAGGGCTAAGATCTAGCTTGGCGTTTTTATTTAGTTTGAATTACTAAATACTATGAAATAACAACTTCTTATATCCGTGACTACAAATAACCTTTAATTATTTATTAAAAGCGAATTTCTCACTATCTTCGCCCTGCGAATTTTTATTCAATAAATTAACCCTGGTTAATATACTATGTTCAATAATCTACAGGACAGTTTAGAATCGGCCTTTAAAAGCCTGAAAGGCGACGGTAAACTTACCGAAATAAATGTTGCCACTTCCATTAAAGAAATTCGTCGCGCACTGGTTGATGCCGATGTTAACTATAAAATTGCCAAAGAATTTACCGATAAAGTAAAAGAGGAGGCCTTGGGCACCCGCAACGTACTCAATGCGGTAAAGCCAGGAGAGTTGATGGTGAAAATTGTATTCGATGAGCTGGTTTCCCTCATGGGTGGGCAGTCTGTCGGTGTCAATATCAATGGAGCTCCTGCTGTGGTGCTTATCGCGGGTCTGCAGGGTTCAGGTAAAACTACCTTTACCGGTAAATTAGCCAAGCATCTTTCAACAGCGCGTAAGAAAAAAGTATTGCTTATTGCCTGCGACGTCTATCGTCCTGCTGCGATCAATCAGCTTTCGGTACTTGCCGAACAGGTTGGCGTAAGCATTTACAAAGAAATCGAAAATAAAAATCCGGTCGAAATTGCACTCAATGGTATTCAACATGCCAAAGACAATAAATTTGATCTTGTAATAGTCGATACTGCGGGCCGTCTTGCCATAGATGAGGAGATGATGCGCGAAATCGAAAATGTAAAGGCTGCCATCAATCCAACTGAAACTTTGTTTGTTGTTGATGCAATGACAGGTCAGGATGCAGTAAATACAGCAAAGGCATTCAATGACAGAATTAACTATGACGGAGTAGTTCTCACCAAATTAGATGGTGACACCCGTGGTGGTGCAGCGCTTTCAATAAAATATACCGTAGGCAAGCCAATTAAGTTTGTCAGTATGGGCGAAAAGATGGAAACGCTTGATATTTTCCATCCCGACCGTATGGCACAGCGTATTCTGGGTATGGGCGA
This sequence comes from Saprospiraceae bacterium, assembly GCA_947441325.1. Classification (GTDB taxonomy): domain Bacteria; phylum Bacteroidota; class Bacteroidia; order Chitinophagales; family Saprospiraceae; genus Saprospira. Next base: position 1,443 of record CANETR010000011.1, on the reverse strand, counting down.
TATCGTTTCGCTTGTAGAAAAAGCTCAGGCAGAATTTGACGAAAAAGAAGCCCAAAGACTTGAGAAAAAAATCAAGAAAAATCAGTTCGATTTCAACGATTTTCTAACGCAGTTGGGTCATATCCGCAAGATGGGTAACCTTAAAACCCTTATCGGTATGATTCCGGGTATGGGCAAAATGGCGAGAGATCTCGATGTTGATGATAAATCATTCGATAAGATTTCTGCCATTATTTATTCAATGACACCTGCCGAGCGTTCCAATCCTGCACTGTTGAACGGAAGTAGAAAAAAACGTATCGCAGTTGGATCGGGTCATAAACTCGAGGCAGTAAATCAATTCATCCGCCAATTTGAGCAAATGCGTGAAATGATGTTCAAAATGAGCAACATGAGTGGAAAGGGTGGTTTTCCGGGTGGCAAAATGCCAAAAATGCCCGGTATGTAAATTTGGAGTCATAAGCTTTATATAGTGTGCGCACTGTCGCTTAGGAATCCCGCCACTGGCGGGATTTTTTTCTGATAACTTAGACTTTCTTAGAGACAATTATTTATATTTGTAAGAGCATTACAGATTAGTATTGTTTTTTAAACTCAACGCTCATGAAAATAGTATTATTTTTTTTATTTTTTATTCCACTCTGTACGCTGAATGCGCAAATTAAAGCAACACTTACTTTCAAAGATTCAAACTGTAAACAGGCTGATTGTGAATGCTATGAATGTTTCTATAAATTTACAGATGAACAGGGAAAGGAGTTGATTTTTAATCAGATAAAAGTGGATAAAATTCCTGATTTCTTTATTGAACGCGAGGGGCAAAAAACAATAAATGCTGACTTGGTTGATAAGCGTTTTATTGTTGAATACAAAGAAGGTGTTTGTGTTTGTCTGAAAAATGAAAAGAGCGGAAGTTTTATGGAAGAAAGTTCCTCAAAGTGCATTGTTTCAATATCACTCATGAAATAAATTGAGCGTTAACTAGTTGATAAAAATAGCTTTGTGTAATTTTTTAATAAATCAGTAAGTAATTTAGCATTACATATCATTCCAAAATTCTCGCTTCTGTTCTGCGGTTCTCTTGTTTTCCGGCTACTGTATTATTATCTGCGATAGGTTCTGTTTCTCCATATCCCACTGCGACTAATCTGTCTTTTGCTATACCTTTAGTAATCAGATAATTGATAACTGATTCTGCTCTTGCCTGTGAAAGTTTCATGTTCTCCATGTCGTCTCCATCACTATCTGTATGTCCGGCGATTTCAACCTTTAGATCTTTTTTAATTTTTAAAACATAGGCCAGATTGTCAAGTGCCTTGAAAGATGATGGTCTTAGGCTTGCTTTGTTTACATCGAAATGTACATCCTCCAGATTAAAAGTAGTTGCAGGTTCATATCCAACTTCAATTTCAGCCTCGTAATATCCTTCATCCGAGCCAATTT
>CANETR010000010.1 GCA_947441325.1 Saprospiraceae bacterium | reverse complement strand
TGATTGTTGAAGCAAATGGTATTGGGTATCGTATTTTTATTACAGTGAATACTTTCAGACAATTGGGCAGCGCAACAGATGTTCAGCTGCTTACACATTATCTTGTGAAAGAAGACGGGCATTATTTGTATGGATTTTTGGAGGCTGAGGAACTCAATATTTTTGAACACCTCATATCTGTTTCAGGCGTAGGGCCAAGCACGGCAAGGCTTATGCTCTCAGCTATGTCGCCCAAAGATATTCGAACAGCTATCATTGCGGAAAATGAAAACATTCTTAAATCAGCAAAAGGAATTGGCGTTAAATCGGCAAAACGAATTATTGTAGAACTAAAAGATAAACTATTGAAAGACAGTGGTGCTGTAAGCGATGCAATAGCAGCCTCCATGCTTAATTCCGAAAATCCGGTTCGCGAAGAAGCTATATCTGCACTCATTACTTTAGGATTTATGAGACCAAATGTGCAGAAAGTTATCAATGCTATTTTAAAAGAAAATCCAAAAATTGATGATTCGGGCGAACTGATCCGAATAGCACTTGGGCAGCTTTCCTAAAAATTTAACTTTGTGAGAGATAATCGCCTGATTAGATAACCAAAAATACGCTATGACATTAACTGTACTGCATTAATTATCAATAAAAAATTAAAAAAAACGTTTAACTTTGCGTTTTGCCTAAATGCGTACACGCGGGTTTGCGCCTACACCCTTGACAAAGTTTAATTCGGTTATGAATTTCAGAGTATATTCTGTCTCTATATATGTTTTATTATTCCAACTGTCTTTCAGTTTTGGACTCTATGCTGCTGGCCCTTTTGGAAACGCCCCTCTTTTAGGAATTTCCAGCCCTACAGACAGCTTACCCCCTATCCAAGATCGATTTGGAGATTTCATGACTGGGTCACAGTCTAATCCCTTCGACCTAAAAGATCCCAAAATAATTGATAAATCTGTCGAATTCGATCCAGTAAGCGGCTACTATATCATCAAAGAAAAAGTAAATGGTTCTTATTATCGTCCTGTAATGTACCTGACTTTCGAAGAATATCTAGATTGGAAAGCAAAACAGGAAGATAAGAATTATATGAGGTCGCTCTACCGTCAGAACAGACAAGTGGCTGCCGGTGACCCGATTCAACCCTATAAAGAAAGAATTCAGAATAGCCTGGTTGACCGTCTTTTTTGTGGCAGTAATGTGGATATTCGCCCGCAGGGAAATATTGACCTCACCTTTGGAGTCGATTATCAGAAAATTGCCAATCCAATTCTTACAGAAAGACAGCAAAGACAGGGCGGTTTCGATTTTAATATGAATATTCAGATGAATGTTGTTGGTAAAATTGGCCAGAAGCTGCAACTTTCTTTCAATTATAATACCAACGCAACTTTCGATTTCGACCGTCAAATTAAAGTTCAGTACCTCACTGAAACACCTTGTTCCGAAGACGATATTGTTCGAAAAATCGATGCCGGTAATGTAAGTTTTCCACTGCGCACCTCCCTCATTCAGGGACGACAAAACCTTTTTGGTTTTATGACCGAATTGCAGTTTGGAAGGTTAAAGGTTTCAATGGTTGCTTCTCAAAGCCAGACACAGCGCAAGGAACTACAAATACAGGGCGGTGCGCAACAACAAACCTTTGAGGTAACAGCCGATAAATATGACGAAAACCGTCACTTTTTCCTCTCGCATTACAATCGCGAAACCTATGAGGAAAACCTTAAAAATTTACCGCAAATCAATACACTCTTCAATGTTACTAAACTCGAAGTTTGGATAACGAATGACCGTAATGTGACTGAGGGCGTAAGAGATGTGGTAGGTTTTGCCGATATTGGTGAAACAGAAGCGCAGTTTATGCTCGATGCCAATAGAACTGTTGGTGCGAGTGAGCAGGGCCGAGATCTTCGTGGTCGTCGCCTTCCCGATAACTACGCCAATACACTTTACGATGAACTCCTGGCCAATCCAAATTCAAGAGGACTGCAAACTGCCATCTCTGAATTGCAAAGTGGTTTCGGCATGACAGATGGTAATGACTTTTCAAAAATTCGTGCCCGAAAACTGGCCCCGACAGAATATGCTTTTAATCCGCAATTGGGCTTTGTCTCTTTGAACGTATCGGTAAAACCTACCGATGTAATCGCTGTTGCTTTTCAATATACCTACAACGGGAAAACTTATCAGGTAGGAGAATTTGCACAGGATTTACCGATTGATGCCGATACGCTGAATGTCATGCACTTAAAATTGCTCAAGAGTGTTCGTCGTATTGTCGATCAGCCTATTTGGGACCTGATGATGAAAAATATTTACTCTCTTGGCGCCTATCAGGTGAATGAGGAGGATTTTATGCTCGATGTTTTTTATCAGGACCCGGGCGGTGGAGAAAAACGTTTTATTCCCGAAGGGCCGATAGCATCGGTGCCTCTACTACGCATTCTCAATCTCGACAACCTCAACCGTGCTCGCGACCCGCTGCCTGATGGACAATTCGACTATGTGCCGGGCATAACCATACTGCCTCAAAACGGAAGGGTAATTTTTCCTGTACTCGAACCTTTTGGTTCCTCATTGGAAAAAGCCTTCAGGGCAGACCCCAATGACCCCAATACCGTAAGCCCGCTTGCTCGAAAATATGTTTATCAGCAGCTCTATGACTCTACAGTTACAAGGGCGAGAGAATATCCTGAATTCAACCGTTTTATCATCCGTGGCCGTTACAAATCGAGTATATCTTCTGAAATTTCCTTGGGTGGATTCAATATTCCCAAAGGTTCTGTCGTAGTATCTGCCGGTGGTGCCAGGCTTACAGAGGGTACCGATTATACCATCGATTATAACCTGGGTCGTATAAAAATTACCAACGAAGCTTATTTGAATTCGGGACAACCAATCCGTGTTACCTTCGAGGATAACTCAACCTTTGGTTTCAACCGACAATCATTTTTTGGTACGCGTCTCGATTATTATATCAATGAAAAATTCAATATTGGTGCCACTTTCCTGCATTTGAACGAAAGACCATTCACTCAAAAAGTGAACTATGGCGATGACCCTATTTCGAATTCTATCTACGGTTTCGACATTCAGTACAGCAGCGATTTGCCTTGGTTGACAAAGGCTGTAGATTTTCTTCCGCTGTTAAGCACCAAAGAAAAATCATCTATCACTTTCAGTGGAGAATTTGCTCATCTATTACCTGGTTCGCCCAAAATTATTGACCAAGGCAATGATCGTGGTGGTGTAGTTTTTCTCGATGACTTTGAAGGAGCTGCGGCTAATTTTAATCTGACTATACCCTCGCTCAACTGGAATTTGGCAAGTACACCACGTGGCGATGGCAACAATCTTTTCCCTGAAGGAAATTTGATTGACAGCTTAAATTATGGCTTCAACCGCGCTAGAGTTGCATGGTATCAGCTCGATCCGGATCTTGTGACTCGTCCACCCGACAATGCTACACAGGCCGATCGTCAGAGTGTTTATGTGCGCCAGTTCCGACAGGATGAAATCTTCAAGAATTTCACTGTCTCGGCTATTCAAAGCACCCTACTTAGAACTTTCGACTTGGCTTACTACCCCAAAGAAAGGGGACCTTACAACTTCGACCCTAGTTTTGATACCCTTGCTGCAGATAAACATTGGGGTGGTGTTATGCGTAGCATACCCAATAATGACTTCGAGGCCAATAATATTGAGTTCATCGAATTGTGGCTAATGAGTCCTTTCAAGGAAGGTTATGGCGGCGACGGTGGTGACCTCTATATTGAACTGGGCGACGTCTCGGAAGACATTCTGCGCGATTCACGCCTGTTCTTCGAACACGGACTACGTGACAGTAGTGGATCAACAGTTCGTACCGACACCACAAGATGGTCGAGAATTCCTCGCGCACAGGCTGTTACAAACGCTTTCGACAACGACCCTGCCATTCGCGACCGTCAGGACATAGGCCTGGATGGTTTCGACAATAATGGCGAAGGTATTCATTTTCAAGAATATCTGAATCAACTTGCAACTACATACGGTAGCAACAGCCCTCAATATCTCGAAGCATTGGATGACCCATCCGGTGATGATTTTATTTATTTCCGCGATGAATTTTACGATAATAATAATCCACCTGCTGGCGAAAACGCGCTACTTTGGAGATATAAAAAATTCAATAACCCACAAGGAAACTCCTCTGCTGAACCAAATGAAAACAGTCAGTTTGTTTCAACTTCTACCAATATTCCAGACTCTGAAGATATTAATAGAGACAATACCTTAAATGAGGAGGAATCTTATTTCCAATACCATATTCCGCTCAAGAGAATTTTAGGAACGGATGAGGTGGAGTTCAACCGCTATACTTTCGACTCTGTCGGAGTAAATTACGAAGGCCCCACTGGCACTGAAACCGTTTATTGGTATCAGTTGAAAATTCCTGTAGATCAATTTACCAAAAAAGTTGGGGGCATAAATGATTTCCGTGCTATCCGCTTTATCCGTATGTACATGACTGGTTTCGAAGACAAAGCTATTTTGCGCTTTGCTCGTCTCGACCTCATTAGAAATCAATGGAGAAGATATATCAGAAGCTTATCTGAAGCTGGCGTTTACGTGCCATCTGAGTCTTCGGGCGGTGCCTATTTCGATGTTAATGCGGTAAATATCGAGGAAAATGGGCAAAGAACACCCTATCCATACGTAATGCCACCGGGCGTACAAAGAGAACAGGCAATTGGCGCTCTTCCAAATACGCTTCAAAACGAGCAGTCCTTATCCATCAATATTCAAAACTTACAAGATGGAGATGCAAGAGCAATTTACAAAATTGTAAATTTTGATATGCGTGTTTATCAGCGTATGAAAATGTTCGTTCATGCCGAATCTCTACCCGAATGTACAGCAGAAAATGATCCGGGCGACCTCTCTATGTTTGTCCGAATTGGCTCAGATTTCGAGAACAACTATTACGAATATGAAATTCCGCTTACAATGTCTTCGGCCTTTGGCAGCGATTCGCCCGAAGATGTATGGCTCTCCGACAATGAATTAGATTTTAGCTTGGATGTACTCAGAAACCTAAAAGTAAGAAGAGAGGCGCTGGGTATCGCTTTGAATACCATCTATACCGAAACAGACCCCGATGCACCTGCCAATCTGGTAAAAATTATTGGAAATCCCGATCTTGGTCTTGTCAAAGGTATTATGATAGGTATCAGAAACCCTAAAGATGATGGACTTTCGCGCTGTGTCGAAGCATGGGTAAATGAACTGAGACTAACCGGATTTGATGAACGCGGTGGTCAGGCGGCACTAATGCGTACCGATATTAAACTGGCGGATTTGGGACAAGTTACCATTTCTGGACAGTATCGCTCTATCGGTTTCGGACAAATAGAACAAAGAGTTAATCAGCGTAGTCGCGAAAGGCTTTTGCAGTATGACGCTTCCGGCTCATTCAATCTCGATAAATTTACACCAAAGAACTGGAAACTAAAAATTCCATTCTATGCACAGTATGCTCAGGAAATCAGAACGCCTGAATTTGACCCTTATCAGCTCGATATCAGACTAAAAGATAGGTTGGATGCGGCATTAACACCAGGCGCACGCGACTCCATCCGCCGTCAGGCCGAGACTGTAAGAACTATTTCCAGTTTCAATTTTACCAATGTTCGAAAAGAGAGAACCTCGAAACTGATGTTGCCTATAGATATTTCCAACTTTAACTTTACCTATGCGCAAACTCGAAATATTTTCCGCTCACCAATTGTAGCTTTCGAAGAACGCAAGGAAAATCGTGGGGTAATTGATTATACCTATGGCCCTAAATTAAAACCCATCACGCCTTTTGCCAAACTTTTCAAAAAGAAGTATAAGTGGTTGGCTTTGATTCAGGACTTTAATTTCAATCCTTTGCCTTCTAATATTGGTTTTAGAAATGAGCTTCGCAGAAACTTTACAGAAACGACCTATCGTTTCTCGCAAGATGCTTACAGTACCTGGTTCGACAAAAAATTTGTTTGGAACAGAGACTACACAGTAAGCTGGGATTTAGCAAAAAGTCTGAAACTAAACTTTACGGCTACTAATTTCTCCATCATAGACGAACCCGTTGGCAGAATCGACACCAAGGAGGAACGTGACTCTGTTTGGTCAGGAATCCAAAACCTGGGTCGAAATAAAAATTACAGACATAATGCGACGCTTTCTTATCAGCTGCCATTGGACAAAATTCCATTGCTTGATTGGATAAATGTAAGGGCACAATATACCACCAATTATACCTGGAGTGTGGCGAGTTTGAATACAGATTCGCTTGGAAATGTAATTACCAATTCTCATGGACGTCAGCTTAATGGTGATTTTACCTTTACCAAACTTTATTCAAAGTGGAAATATCTGAAAAAGATTATGAATCCACCTGCGCCCAAAAAGCCTGACAATAAAACTACTCCAAAAAATACGCTGCCTGATCCTAAAAAGCCGGACGATAAAAAGCCCGATGATAAAAACAAAAAGGATAAGGATAAAAAAGACAAGGAATACGAACCTTCTTTGGCAGAACGATATGCCATCCGCCCTCTTTTGCTCTTGCAGCGTGCCCGTCTCACCTATCAAGAAGATTATAATACATCTGTACCTGGTTTTATGGGACAAAGTAAAATATTGGGGCAAGATTTTAAACTGGGTACTGCGCCCGGCTGGGACTTTATCTTCGGATTACAGCCAACAGGTGCTGCCTCAACTACTGCCTGGCTCGATAGAGCTGCTCAGCGCGGTTGGATTACCGAAAATATTTTCCTCACACAACAGGTTTTACAATCTCATACAAAGACTTATTCTGCCAAGATTACCCTGGAGCCTTTTACAGATTTCAAAATTGATGTGGATTTAGATAAAAATCTGACAGAGAATTTTGCCGAAAGCTTCAAAGTAGACACTTTTGGCGGAACTTACCGTCACCTGAATCCCATGGAAATGGGCTCTGTTACTGTGTCTTACATGCCAATACGCACCATGTTCGACAAACCGCTTACGAGCCAGGATGGCGATAATTCATCTGTCAATTTCCAAACCTTTGAAGAAAATCGCCGAACAATTTCTCAACGTGTTGGAGACAATTTTGGCAATTTCAATCCCCACGACGATTCGACTACCAATCCGGGATATCGTGAAGGCTTTGGCCGTTATCAACAACAGGTACTCATTCCTGCTTTCTTGGCAGCTTACGGTGGAACCGATGTTAATAAAGTTAGTGTTGATGACATCCGTAAAATATTACCGATGCCGAATTGGAAATTAACCTATAACGGACTTACCAAACTTAAACTCTTTAAGAAATATTTCTCTAGTTTCAGTCTAACGCATGGTTATCAGTCGAAGTTGACAGTAAATAGCTTTGCAACTGACTTGCGTTTCCAGGAAGATCCCGATCAGAAAGATCCGAACAGTCAGAATTTCTATGCATCTTTCCAGATTCCGACCATTCTGATAAGTGAACAGTTTTCTCCATTGATTGGCATCGATTTCAGATTGAAAAATGATTTATCGGGCAGATTTAATTACAAACGCTCAAGAAATCTATCTATGAGTTTTCTCGACTACCAGTTGAGCGAATCTACGACTGAAGACCTTACGCTCGGATTTGGATACAGACTTAAAAACATAACTCCTGCCAAACTAAATCCTTTCAAAAAGAAAGGTGCCGATAAAAAACCAAAAGATAAAACCAATTTCAGTTTCGACTTTGGCAAAACCATTCCGAAGAATGAAATGGAATTTAAATTCGATTTCTCCTACAGAGATGATAAAACGGTAAATCATATCCTCGACCAAGACAATCATGTGGCTACTCGTGGTATGAAAACCATCCGTATTTCGCCATCAATCGATTATATCCTGAACAATAGACTTACTTTCCGTCTATTCTTCGATTATAACAGAACGATTCCGGCTGTATCTTCCTCTTTCCCTGTTACAAACACCAGAGGTGGTTTGACAGTAAGGTTCTCTCTTTCACAGTAGAATTATAATACACAGCAACGCATACAAACACTTTTTTCTGATCCTTCTGAGCTATGTACCAATTTGATAACTAAACTTTTTATCTAAATGAAATATAGTCTAATTTTTAGGCATTCGTGGTCGACAGGATTACATTGGGGAATAATTGGAGGAATTGCAATGGTACTTCTTCTCAATTTTCCCGTTAAAATAGCTGAAACACTGCAGATGGCTACATACCTTTTATGTTTAATCGCTTCTGTTTTGACACTTAAGGTTAGTAGTAAAAATAATAAATACCTCAAATTATTTATTGCTGCATTCATTACATCTATCTTAATGTTTGTTGTTCCTCATATTTATGTTTCAATAAGAGATGCTCAAGATTTCTTGTGGAAATATTTTTTTATTTTCACTTTAATTGCAGCATTGTCTTGTATGCTTTTGACTTTTCTACTTCGGATAGTTGCTATTAGATAGAATCCAGCTTATTGCAAATTATTTCAATAAAGTTCCTATCATTCAAAACTGCATCAAATTTCACCTTAATAAAATAAGGTGTTGTTTGAAATACTTTGTATTCCAGCTAATTTTTAAATAGATCTTAAGTTTGACTTTTGGGAGAATGAGTCAACATTAATAAGCCCCAAAGTATCTTCTCATAAACCATTCTGCACTAAGCAAGAAAAGTAGGAGAAAGAATATCCATTTCAGATGAATAAGCGATTGGGTTTTTACGCTGTCGTAAAGTACAGGTTTGGCAAATCCTTTGGCATTTATCATTTCAGCCAGTTTTTCCATCTCATTTGGATAAACTACCTGACCGCCATTCTTACTACTCAATAGATTTAAGAGTTGGTGATCTGCTGTTGTTTCAAAAATTTCCAGCTGTATTGACTGCACGGTAAACTGCCCACCGGCTTTTAAGATTTCCCCCTTATAATTCGTTTTTGCCTCAAATTTATAAACTCCGGCAGGATACATTCCGGCATTTAAGCTATATGAATTTGAAGTTCTATTAAAGGTGTATGGAAACTTTTTTCCAGCTTCATTGGTGATTTCCAAAGTTGCATCGGGGTCATTAATCCGCTCGTAATTTTCATTGTAGAGCTCGGCATCGATCACTATCTTTTCATTTTCACTATACAGATTGCTACCTGCAAATGCTCGGAAACGGCGTTTATCTTCTTTAGTGCCAAGATATTGAATAATTTTACCCGTCAACTCATCAAAGAGGTCGAAATTTTGACGTTGCATATGATCAAAAATTCTCCATTTCCAAATTCCTTCCCCCCCAAGAACTGCCAGTTTTACCCCGCGTTCCTCTCCCATAGCCAATAGCGGATAATTTGTATTAACGGTTCCTATTTTTTGAGTTAACAAAATCTCTGCATCGGCCCTTACTTTAAAATCACCAAACGGAGTTGTAATAGGCGGGAACTTATATATGTTGTCGCCCAATTTCTCATTGACTATGAAAGATTTAAAATTAGGATTTAAAACTCCTTCTACATCGTTGGTCTGATTTATTCTACCATTGATGGTCATGATAGATTGAGCCTGATTGAGTGCCGACAGGTCGCTTTGTGTCCCAACAATATACCAATGCGGTATCTTCTGATTCTTTAGTGTGCTGATAACATCTGAAATCGGGTTTGACTTTGAAGGAAGCTGGTGTAAGACAACAAAATCGAATTTTGCTACACTTTCTTTCATTTTACCTGCATAGGCAACCTCTACTTCATAATTTTTATTGGCCGTGATCATGCGGCGCAGGGCAGCGATATCTGGGTGTGGTGATTCGGCAAGCAGAAGAATACGTTGTCTTGCATCGAGTATATCGATATAAATTTCTTTTACATTATTAGCAGCCGTAACCTCGCCATTTACAGTACTTAAAGATACTGTGTAGCGCTGTACACCTACCGCATCTGCATCGAGAATAATCTCTTTGGTACTAAAAAAATCTCCATTATCGATATTTACAGGAGCATCAAAAAGCACTTTTCCACCTTTTTTGACATTAAGTCGAGTATTTGCTCCCGAACAATTGAATGCTGCAATGTCGACCTGTATGGTAAATTTATCCCCCAAATAAGCAATTTGGTTGTTGTAAACTTTCTTTAAGATTAGGTCCTTTTTAGGAATAGTATCCCCCAATGCAATGCTAAAAATAGGTACATTCAGTTTTCCTCCAATATAAACTGGATTATTTCCCTGATTGTAAATACCGTCGCTAGCCATGATGACAGTACCTAAATTCTGGTTACTATAAACATCATAGATCTCCTCCAAAAATCGCGATATGTCGGTTACTTTGTCCTTGTAAGTATATTCGAGACCCTCTCGTACCTCATCGCCAAAAGAATAAACTTTTAAATCATATTTGGAGGCAAGGCTTTCCTTTAGCCTTTCCATTTTTATTTTATACTCAGCTCTTTTGGTTGAATCCATCGAATTAAGTAGGGATTCGGAATTATCTTGTGCTAAAACGACGATAGGTGCTTTTTTTTCTGTTATGGTTGCCCGCATAACCGGATCAAGCAGCAAAAGGCAGATGATTGTCACAGTTACAAAACGTAAAACGCCTAAAATTGGATTTAGCTTTTTCGTTTGCTCTCCAAATCGATTATCTCTAAAGTACATACCCAAAGCATAGAGCAATCCAACTGCCATGCAGATGAGGACAAACCACAGTGGGTACTGAAAAATAATATTCATTTTAAGGTTTTATAGTAAAAAGCTGGATGTCAGGGGAGTAAATGCGACCTGCCTAGGCCTTTCGATTATACCACATATTGTATTCATCTACAATTTCTGCCAACTGTGTTTTTTTAAATTTCTTATCCTTGATTTTTGCGCTAAGCTCAGGATAATCCGCAAAATATTCGGCAAGCTGTGCGTAAAATTTTTCGAATTTTACTTCTACCATCTCCCCTCTTTTTTGTAGAAATGATTGATAATACCCTTCGCTGCCATCGGTATTATAGTACTCATAATATCTGACGGAACCCTCATAAGGGGTAAAACATTTCATAAAAACTGCATAGCCCTGATCCTCTGCCCTAAGACCCTTTGGACGGTATTCTTTTGATTCAAAATAATAATTGAGCCCTTGCGGATGCCAGGATTTTATCTGATAAGGTTTGTAGCTGCGCTTGGTAGATGTTTTATTGTCGGTAAAACTTATTTTTAGAGATGCTGTTGAAGGGGTAAGATTCCCACTTATTTTTCCCCAAACTGTATCGTCGGCAACGTTTATAATAAAATCACGCCCAGGTTTATCATCCTTGTTTTTTTGACCATAAGATATGCCGCTAAAAAGATAAATTATGGCGAACAATGAGAGAATAACTTTCATGTTTATTTTTATTTGTTAGATTTTATTACAAAAGAAATGCAAGATAGCAATATTCTTTTATAATTGCAGCCCAAAATAAATAGAACCTTATGCTATTAAGAATGGTTTAACAGAATCGTCTTTAGCAAATGAAATATCAAAAGAATTTCCCTAAATGAAAAATAATTCCGAATTCTCAAAAGCATTGATGTTTTGGTATGATCATAGCGAAAAAAGAATTTTGCCCTGGAAATCAAATAAAAATCCTTACCAGATTTGGCTCTCCGAAATAATTCTGCAGCAGACCAGAGTAGAACAAGGGACACCGTATTTCCTAAGATTTGTTGAACGATATCCCAGCATAACAGACCTTGCAAATGCGCCTGACGATGACGTTATGAAACTTTGGCAGGGTTTGGGTTATTATGCAAGAGCCAGAAACATGCTACTAACTGCCAGACAGATAAGAGATGAATTCGATGGTGTTTTTCCTGACAGTTATGATAAAATTTACCAATTGAAGGGCATTGGCGATTACACTGCCTCTGCTATATCATCTTTTGCTTTCGATTTACCCTATGCGGTACTGGATGGTAATGTTTTCAGGGTACTTTCAAGATATTTTGGTATTGAAACTCCCATTGACAGCAGCGAAGGGAAAAAAATTTTTAAGGCATTGTCTCATAAACATTTAGACAGAAAAAGACCTGCAGATTATAACCAGGCGATTATGGACTTTGGTGCTACCATCTGCAAGCCACAACTACCTTTTTGTCTAAGCTGTCCACTGTCAGATAATTGTCAGGCCCGGGCAAAGAATATAGTCAGCTCACTTCCTCAAAAAACAAAAAAACTTAAAAAAAGAGATCGGTATTTCTATTATTTTGTGTGGAAAGGCCCCGATGCGAAAACCTTAGTCAGAAAAAGAGCTGATAAAGATATTTGGAAAGGACTTTATGATTTTCCCTTATTTGAAACTAATGAATTATTAAAGGATTTGAATTTGTCAAACTTATGGGAATCAGATACTTGGAAATCATTAGTCCCCAATACTCCTAAGGGGGAATTATCCATTAAATTTTCAAGAACTTACATTCAGCTCTCGACACACCAAAAGATTATCGCTATATTTGTGGAAATTTCTGGAAAAGTACCAAGTTTGTCTACATTAGAAAATGAGTATAAAATTATTTCATTATCAGAGTTAAAGCAGCTTGCACTTCCCAAAACCATTCAAAAATATTTAGAAACAGACCTCTTCCCAATTGGATGAGTTTTTCCTACTTAATTTTTGCTTTTTAAAAAATATAAACTATCTTAACATAAATATTTTGCAAAATGATTAACAAAGTAACGCTAATTGGACGTCTCGGTAAAGATCCGGAGAAGAAAACGCTGCCGAACGGTGCATCCTTTGTCAGATTTACACTGGCGACCAATGAATCATATAAGGACAAGGACGGGGAATGGAAAGACCAGACCGAATGGCATAATATTATTATGTGGCGTGACATGGCCGAAAGAGCTGAGAAACAATTAAAAAAAGGTGGCTTAGTATTTATTGAAGGTAAAATAACCTATCAACGCTATGAAGATAAAGACGGCAAACAGGTTACTTACACTGAAATTGCTGCCAGCACTTACCGTACTCTTGAAAAAACAGAGAACGCTCAATATAACGCTAATTCAGCCCCTTCGCCGAATGAAACTTATATGCCAAATACTGAGAACAAGAGTATTAAAACTGAAAATGCAGATAACGAAAATGATGATCTGCCCTTCTAATAAAGGCCATCAACAGGCCTATTCTTTCATCAAACTTAAAAATTGTGGACTCGGAACCTTATCCTGATAGTTTAAGCGGCTTAATTTTTTTATTTAATTCTACTGCTGGGTTTAATCCCGAAATTTTGATGTACTCCATCATAATTATGGTTTTTCTAGTAATCTCAGCACTAATGTCAGGCTCTGAAGTTGCCTTTTTTTCAATTGGCCACAATGACATAGAAAATCTACAGAAAGAGAACTCTAAAAGTAAAAACAGGATACTTAAACTTTTAGACAAACCACATTACCTGCTTTCTACTATTCTAATTGCGAATAACTTTGTTAATATTGGAGTAGTACTTTCTGCAAATGCCATTTTCGGGCAAACCCTACCCGATTCACTACCAGACTGGTCAAAGTTTTTAATAACAGTTGTTCTT
>CANETR010000009.1 GCA_947441325.1 Saprospiraceae bacterium | reverse complement strand
GAAAATCAATCATGATGGGAGCTTTAGGATTAATTATGGGAAAGCGCGCCGATACTAAGGTGCTCTATGATTTGAACAATAAATGTGTAGTGGAGGCGCTCTTCGACCTCAGCCCCTACGATCTGGAAGCATTTTTCAAAGATGAAGATATTGACTATGCTGCCGAAACCCTGGTCCGCCGCGAAATTACACCTGCCGGTAAAAGTCGTGCTTTTATCAATGACACGCCTGTAAAAGCGGAGACGCTACGCGATTTAACCGAAAAAATGGTCGATCTGCATCAACAGTTCGATACGCTAAACATTCAAGATCCTGATTTTCAGTTGAAGGTAGTAGATGCATTAGCCGAAAATAAAATGCTTAGCAATAAGTATCATGAAGCGTATCAGAGTTGGGAATCGGATCGAAAAAAATTAGAACGTCTGAAACATAAAGTCATCAATGCCAATAAAGAAAATGATTTTATGCTCTATCAGCTCAATGAACTGAATGAGGCTGATTTACAAGAAGGGGAGCAGGAAGAATTGGAAAGCGAACAAAAACAGCTGAGCAATGCCGAAGAAATCAAAAGAGCGCTGCTGATGGCAAGGGCCGGACTTTCGGATGAGGAGCATGCTGTCTTAAACATCATGACCGAGCTTATAAATGAAGTTTCTGATATTGCTGAATATCATCCCAAATTGCCTAAGCTGATGGAACGTTTCGAGGGATTAAAATACGAGCTGGAGGAAATTTCGGCTGAATTTGCTGATATTGCCGACGACACCGAATATGACGCTGTCAGACTACAGGAAGTTCATGAAAGACTCGATCAGCTCTTTCGCCTTCAAAAGAAACATTATGTGAGCAGCGAGGCAGAATTAATAAAACTGAAAGATGAATTGGCCGATAAATTACAAGGCTTTGAGGATTTGGAAGGAGAAATTCTAAAACTTGAAAAGCAAATTGTCCGTCAGGAAAAAGCTCTTTTTGAGTTGGGAAAGGAATTGTCAGAAAAAAGAAAGAAAGCCGTTTTGCCTTTCGAAAAAGAGATTACACAATTATTGGAGCAGCTGTCGATGAAACACGCTCAGCTGAAGGTCGATATTCAGCCTTGTGGACAGCTTTTGCCTACAGGAACTGACTTGGTACGTTTTCTTTTTGCTGCCAATAAGGGCAGCCGCCTGGAGGAGATAAAAGGCATTGCATCGGGTGGTGAAATGTCTAGATTGGCATTGTGTATTAAATCATTGGTTGCCAATGCAATTACTCTGCCCACCTTGATTTTCGACGAAATTGACTCGGGCGTATCGGGCGAGGTTGCACTGCAGATGGGAATTATCCTGCAAAAGTTGGCTTCAAATCATCAGGTAATTTCTATTACACATTCCCCGCAGATTGCAGCAAAGGCCGATTTACATTATTTTGCACACAAAACAGTGCTCGAAGACAGGACAATTACCGCTGTTAAGCAATTAACACATGAGGAGCGCATTATTGAAATTGCTAAAATGCTGAGTGGCGACCCACCTTCTGAGTCGGCAAAATTAAATGCAAAAGAGCTGTTACAAGCTTAAATTATGGTGTAGCGTAAATTTTTTTCATGGCTTCTGCAAAAATTTCAGCATCTCTGTAACCTTTTCTTACGATAGTTATCTCTTCTTCGCCAATGTAAAACGAAGGGTAAGAACCCAGGTTTTTTATGAGCAGACCACTGTGAACAAAAAGTGCTACGCCCTGGGCTTTTCCGAAATCAAGTGCTTGTTCCAAATCGGTAATAGCACCATTTGCATCCCCGCTTATATTGGCGCTTGTGCAAAGTAAGCCCTGATAATTTTCCAGGAAAAAGTCAGATTCGGAATGTTGTTTCATGAGCATCAGTTCTACTAATTCAATCTGTTTTCTGAAGTCGGGGTTTTCAATCAGGACCTGATGTTTACCATCTTTAATTACCTTACTATTTGAACTTTTATTTTCTACATCGAAGCGAACAAAAGCTCCCTTGAAAATCTCAATTATTTCTTCAATGTTGGGTTTAAGATGATGGGGCAAAATTTTTCGAAAAGTTTCACAATTTCCCAAAATACTGCCATAATATTTGCCTTCATGTCTGTTCTTGGTAAGGTCCAAAGCACTAGCACCCTTTAAACTGTTAGGCGCAACCAATCCATAAGTTCCGGTAAACTCCAAAATCATGACCGGGTTATCTGAGCTGAAAACCCCGATAACAGATTCCAAAAAATTATGATCTGTCAGGTTAATTTCTTTCATCACTCAAATAAGGTGTTACAATTTGCAAAAGCTTTTTAAATTCTACTTTAACTTCTTCGGGGTTAAATTCCGTCGAGGCTTCAAATTTTGAACAAATCTGCATGGCCTCCATAATCTCGAAAGCCATAAAAGAAGATTTAAGCTTATGTGCAAGATTTTTTAATTCCGTCCATGACCCTGATTGAATAATCATTTGCATGGTTTTCAAATCCTGTGTAGTTGTATGAATGAACAGGCTATATAATTTGTCAGCATCTTCTTGTTTTTGTGCGTATTTCATCGCCAATTTCTGAACACTGATATTTTTATTATTTTCGTTAGAATGCACCAAGAAAAGACTCAATTTATCTATGAGTTGTTCGGTAGTAAATGGTTTGGCGATATAGGCATTCATTCCTGCAAGATAGCAGGCATCAATGTCTTTTTGAACCGTATTGGCCGATTGAGCCATAATTGGCGTGTCTAAATTCAATTCATTCCTAATGATTTTCGTAGCACTTATGCCATCAAGTTTAGGCATTTGAACATCCATCAGAATGAGGTCATAGCTATTTTCTCGACATTTTTGAACAGCTTCTTCTCCATCTATTGCCTTGTCGATTTCAAAACCAAAGTCACTAAGTATAGTTACCAGATAAAGCAAATTGACTGGATTATCTTCTACCACCAAGAGTTTTGAATTTTCGAAAACTAAGTTTTTGTCTGCGTTAGTTACAGTTTCATTTTCTTCATTGATTCTAAAAGGTATTTCAAATACAAACTCACTTCCTTTACCGGGAATACTTTGTACCGATATGTTTCCACCCATTTTATTGATGAGCTCTTTCACTATGTAAAGTCCCAAGCCTGTACCACCATGCGTACGTGAAATTGAATCATCGGCCTGAGTGAATTTTTCGAAAATAGCCTTCAACTTAGTTTCTTCAATGCCTATTCCGCTATCTTTCACAGAAAAGGAGAGCAGCTGCTGATCCTTGTCGCGATTGAGAAGCGAAAGACTAATGCGCACTTCACCACTGGAGGTGAATTTTATGGCATTACTTACCAAATTGGTAAGAATTTGTGCAAAACGCAGCGAATCGCCCGAAACAAAACTAACAACTTCGGAGTCTTTCAGGTATTTAAGCCTGAGGCCTTTTTGGTCGGCCTGAAATTTTTGCGATTTTAAAACAGTATTGATGGTATCATCCAGATTGAATGGGAAGTCAACAATATTGAAGTCCTCTGTCTGTATTTTTGAAATATCAAGAATGTCATTAATCAAATTGAGCAGTACATGAGACTGATCGGAAATTATATCGAGGTAATTACGCTGTTTTTCTTCGAGAGGACTTTTAGACATCAGTTTTGCCATACCAATGATTCCATTTAGCGGCGTGCGCATTTCGTGACTCATCTTTGCAATGAAATTCTGTTGAGCATTGCTGGCGCTTTGCAACTGTTTCATCGAAAGCTCAATTTCCTCGACATATTTTTTTTCTGAATCAACAAAAATGATGTTGGAATAGATATTACCTGCCAAACGGCAACAAAGTCTTAATATGCTCTGATATTCTTCGGTAAAAAAATTGGCCTCTTCGCTGGCAAAACCAAAGGCACCCAAGGATTTGTCTTCGGTAGAAATTGGCATCCATAGCCTCGATCTAACCTCAAATTCGCGTTTGCCGGATTTTACATAATTTGGAACATTCTCAGTTTGCATGTCATTGATTACCAATGCTTCCCTGTTGGTAAAAACCCAGCCGGGATGGCGATCCATGGCAGATTTTTCGCTGTAAATCTTATCCTCTTCAGAAAAGCCTTTGTTGGCATACAATCTTAATCTACTTTCCTTGAAATCCCACAAAAAAATAGAGGAATAAGGCACGTTAATAAACTCATCCACAACCTTAAACAAAGCATCAGCAAGTGATTGAGCGTCACTGGCAGTTGCAATTGCTTCGGTTATATTACTGAGAAAATTAAGCGATTCCTTTTTTGTAGGATTCATAGTTTTGGAATTGGGTAGAAGCAAAGGTAAAGATTTGTTATAATAAATGTACTTACATATGTTTAAATATATTTTAATATGTACTGATATTGCTAACAAATTTAGGTAGTATCTTGTTTAAAAAACTTAATAAGTGTCATAGTGAAACCTGATTTCAGTTTTGGTTAAAAAGACATATAGCATGCTGTAATCTAAAAAAATGATTATCAGATCATTCGTTTAGCCTTCAGTTCGAGGTATTTATTAACCGTATTGATAGACAGGTCTTCGGGGCGGGTGAGTATGACCTGAATGCCGTATTGCCGGAGTTCTTGAACAATGCGTTCCTTTTCTTCTACAAATTTCATGGCGATGGTTTTGTTGTAGATATCTTCTGTGTTGTCGGCATCTTTTTCTGCAAAGTCCTTTATTTCTGTGTTTTCAAAGAATATAACAACAAGCAGGTGCAGGTGATTGATCATGCGCAAAATGGGCATTACGCGCATCATAGCAGAATAACTTTCGAAATTGGTATAAAGAAACATGAGGCAACGGCGGCGAATAAACTGTCGGGATGCTTGGTAAAGCAGCTCAAAATTGGCTTCCAGATTTCTTTCTTTTTCTTTGTAAAGCGTTTCAATAATAATTCTGAGTTGCTTTGGGCCGCTCTGTGGCTTCACTGTAGCGCCAATTTTATCCGAGAAAGTAAGTAATCCTACTTTATCGTGTTTTTGTAAAGCAACATTTGAAATTACTAAGGAAGTATTGATGGCATAATCCATGAGGCTCAGTCCTTCGAAAGGCATTTTCATCGACCTGCTTTTGTCAATTACCGTAAAAACCTGTTGCGAACGTTCGTCCTCGTACTGATTTACCATCAGGGCATTTTTTCGGCTTGTTGCCTTCCAGTTTATAGAACGGAAATCATCTCCTTTTACATATTCCCTTATCTGTTCAAACTCATAGCTCTGCCCAAGTTTTCTCATTTTTTTAACACCAGGAAATACTGATATTCTGGCAAGGGCAAGTAATTCATATTTTTTCATTTGAATAACAGAGGGATAGACGGGGATTGTCGCTTCTGCATTCAGGATGATTCTTCTCTCTATAAGCCCAATTGGAGATTTTAAAAACAGGTTGATTTTTCTAAAAAAGTAAGCGCCTCTTGTTGTCGAACGCAATTCATAGACAATGTTTTCTTGGCTAAAACCTTTTAAAAATCTATTTATTTGGAAATCTCTTTTTTGAAATTGCTCAGGCAATTCATCGACGATGTTAATGTTCAGACTGAGTCCCTGATTGTTTTTCAGCATCAGCCTTATTTGATTATTATCTCCCAATGAGAAGAGTTTTGGTAAAATTCTCTCACATTGAATTGCTTCTTTTTTATTGAACAATAAAATAATATCCAATACTGAAATGGAAAAAAATAGGAGCAGAGCTGCCTGCGCCGTGTAAAAAAGCAATGGAATAAAAAACCCGCAGGCGGAGATAATTGCCAAAGCAGCCATTGACAAAAAAAATCTTTTTGGCAAATAAACTTCTTTAAGAAAAAATATAACTACCAGTAACAAAATGACTATTCTCCAGGCCCAAAGTAAAACCAGGCCGAGTGGATTTGGGATAAAGCTAAGTCCCAAAAGAAGAATTAAAGTAGAAAGGATTAGCCATTTTTTATTATTCATCAAATTGTTCTTTAGTGAGCGCTTGTGGGATTTTAGAATAGTTTTTTTATTTTTTTTAAGTAATTGCCTCATAAAAGTAGCTTATAGCAGCATTCTTTTCATCGAAAGTATAAATTTTTTTGCTTTTGTGGTAATCGAAAAAACTCATCATTGCAAAATCACCAATACAGCCAAAACTATGTGTCAAAAATAGCCCCCACAGGAAACAATGCCATTCTGGATTTGAAATACTCAGAAAAAGCAATGCCACAATTATACCGTTCAGTACAAGAAATGGAGCTATCGCCAAAGGTATAAATTCTTTTTTGCTTACTACAAAGTTTGGTGCAATGGCATAAAAAGCCAATTTTGACCAGATCACACCATATGCTACTTCTTTTGCGCCATAAAACCTGTACATGAGTCCATGAATGAGTTCGTGAGGCGCTACCAGGAGAAAAAAACTCAACACACCTAGTAAAAAATACCCAGTTAAATTTGCCCAGATGCTTGGTGTTGAATAAATTAATGAAGCAAGGGTCAATATAAATATCAAGATAGAAAAACACATGAAAGCTTTGAAAAATAAAGCAAAGCTGCTATTGCAATTGATATATTTGCGCACAAAATGAACAATTTCATGATGCTCCAGGCTAAGTACGATTCTATACGCCTCGCTATTTTGTAAATCGATGTAGTTTGGTCTCAATTAAAAGCTTTTGTAAACAAAGTTAGCAGCTTAGAAGACTAAAATGTATATTTGCTTATTAATTTAACTAAAGTTCGCTGCATCAGATGCTTTTTCTTATTCTAAGTGTACTCAGCTCCACAATCCTTGTCATGGTATTCAAATTTTTCCCAAAATATGGGATCAATACCTTTCAGGCAATTGTGACCAATTACTTTGTATGCATCTTGTGTGGTACTGTAGTCTTGGGGCGTTTTCCTTTTAACGCTGATACGCTTAGTGCTCCTTGGTTGCCTTATGCAACTGGATTGGGACTTTTATTCATATCGGGTTTTTACGCAGTGGGTATGACCGTTTTGTTTTTTGGACTGACAGTAGCTTCTGTTTTGCAGAAAATGTCCCTGGTGATTTCGGTGCCTTTTGCTATTATAGCTTTCTCGGAACCGGCTACCCCTATGAAAATTGCAGGTGTTCTTTTGGCATTGGGTGCAGTAGTACTGAGCAATTGGCCATCTAAAAAATCAAGTTCACAAACAATTGATTTGGACAAACCTTCGCTTTCTGCATTCTTTGTTTGGTTTTTTCCTTTGTATGCATTTTTGGTGAGTGGAGCTATAGAATGCGGACTTCAATATGTTCAAAACTCTGTTATAGACAGTTCGGGAAATGATTCTGCCGAGTTTAGCTCAGGTATTTTTGCATCGGCGGCAATTATTGGGTCAATCGTAGTTTTATTTCAATCATTTAGAGCAAAACAAAAGTTTGAATTAAAAAATTTACTGGCCGGAATCTTACTGGGAGTACCCAATTATTTCTCTATCTACTTTTTGTTAAAAGCTTTCGATGTACTTGGAGATAAATCTGTTGTACTACCAGTTAACAATATTGCCATTGTTGCTATTTCCGCTTTATTGGGTGTATTATTATTTAGTGAAAAACTTTCAAAAATCAATTGGGTGGGGGTAGCATTATCAGCAATTGCGATTGCGGCAATAAGCATTAAATTTTAAGAATGAGATATTTTTATTTGGCATTGTTTATTCTTTGTTCTTCCTTTTCTTTTGCACAGTTTTTTGCAGAAGGAGGCTACGAATTGTCATTTCTAAACCAAAGAGAGACCAATCGAATTTTAGCTGAATTTAACAGTAGGGAAGGGCACAATCTGGCTGATTTTAAAACGCTTTCAGGATATCGTTTCGGCTTTGGAAAGTACGGGCGATTTACCAATATGGAAATCAGTTTTGGCAATATTTCCAAAAAACAGCTGAGTAAAAATCCAGCTATCCTCAGAGAAACTGCAGAGGTGATAGTAAACTGTTTTTCATTCGATGCCTCAGTAGCCTACAGGCCATTAAAATCGGAGTTTTTTAGTATTGGAGGGGCGCTGCATTTTGGTCAGATACGCTATCGATATTCTTTTGGTGGGGATTACAAGGTGCCAATAGCTCAATATGGCATTTGGGCTGAAATTTTCACTGATATAGCTTTCAAATTCAGGTTTTTGCTAAAAAAAGAAACTCGAACTGATCAGTTTTACATCTTTAAAATCAGGCCCTTTTATCGAATTCATAGCAGTTATGACCTTCAGAAATTTCAGCAGGATTTTAACAATGACAATCTGGTCTTAGCAGGAGAACGTACGCAAGCACTCAATAATTTTGGATTGAGAATAAGCCTCGTCGTACCATTTTTAAACCAAAACGAAAAAGACTTTTATAAAAAAGGCGGTAAGCTCGATCAGGAAAAATTGAAAAAGAAAATGGAGCGCATGGAAAAGCAGGCTCTCAAATTGTAAATTTATGCCCAATCCTTTTGTGGAAATCATCTCAGGTTTCCGTAAAGTTGAAAAACACATTATTTCGCTCATAATAGCGGTCTTTTTTATTCAGTTGGTCGATGCAGCATTTTTTATGCTCTTCAATTATTATTTAAGGGAGCTGAATTATAATGACAGTGAAATTGCCTCTATAACAGCTTTTCGTTATGTGGCCATCATGGTATTGGCTTTTCCTCTGGGGGTTTACATCAAAGGACGCAGACTGATTCCCTTTTTTAGAATTTCCTCCATCGCATTGCCGCTTGTTTCATTTACGGTAATTTTTGCCGTGGAGTATAGATTTCAGGCAGGAATTATGGTTGGTATGATACTCTACGGAGTACTCCGGCTGATGCTACAGGTATGTGCCCTGCCATTTATTGTATTGAATGCAAAAAAAGAAACCCATTCCGAAGCAATTTCGCTTTACTTCCAGACCTTTAGTATTTCAGTTTTTGCATCGGGCCTCATCAATTACATTTTAGCCAGTTTAGCACCCGATATCTTTACAGAAAAATTAATGCTACAGATTTTTGCTCTTTTGGCCTTATTTGGGACATTCTTTGTTTTTAGCATCAAAATTAAAGAGCCATTAAGTGAAAAAGTAAGTTTACGCAATGTGCTGACATCATACGACTGGCGCCTCATACTTAATGCGATTATACCAACCATTCTCATTGCAGTTGGGGCAGGTTTTACTATTCCATTTATAAATCTTTTCTTTCAGTCCGTTCATGGCATCGATTCCAGGTATTTTTCCATAATAGGATCCTTCAGTTTTGTATTGGTAGCAGCTATGCTGCTTTTTATACCCTTTATCCAAAGGCACTATGGTTATAGAACCGCAATCGTAACTTTTCAGGGATTGGCTGTGTTGGCTCTTTTTGTAATGGCAAGTACAGAGTGGTACAGTACTTACAGTTTTGCTATGCCAATTGCCGTTATTGCCTATCTTTTGAGACAACCACTCATGAATGTTGCAGGCCCTTCCACCTCCGAGCTCAGCCTGAATTATGTAGGGGAGCGCAATCAGGAGATTTTAAGTGCATTGCAGGCGGCTGTATGGTCGGGCAGTTGGTTTATTAGTTCTCTGCTATTTGGTTGGATGCGCAATCTCGACATTAGCTACGTTAATATCTTCATGATAACGGTAATTCTTTACATCATTGCTACGGTCTGGTATATAAAGCTGATTTCAGCCTTTGAATCATTAAAAAAAAGTTGATATATATCACTGCTTGACTTAGGTCATTATTCTTTTTTATGAGCGGAACTATCTTTGTTCCGACCTAAGATATAAACAATATTTTCTCATAAAAAAAAGGCTAGTGAAATGACAAGAGCTAATTTAAGACCTGGGGCCTGGAATTATTTAATTTTGGCAGTAACATTATTTTGTGCAGCACAAATTCGCGCCCAATGCGATACGGTGTATGTAGATTTATCCAGTTATCCTCCCGATTACAGTATATCCCTTCTTAGTCTTTCAAGGAATGGACAATGTTGCGGAGCAAGATCATCGGATGAGTGTTTAAATTTTGTAATCACACTTAATCCTAATTCTGCTGCAATTCGATTTTTTCAGACAACTTCACCTGCGGGTGGTTCCGAAACCTGGCAGCTAAATTGCGGAACCGAGTATAATTATCGCGATACTGCCTGTATTTCAGGTGTCGGTCCCCACAGAATAACTTTCTGTAAACCGGGTACAAATGCGGATGATTACGTAATAGTGGCTATTGCCCGTCCTACAGTACCACCGTCCGACTCAGCCCGACTAGGCTGTACGGAACAGTTGGATGTTTATGGAATGAAACCTGGATCCATTACCTGGAATTCTATTACGGGTGGTTCGGGGCTGTATAATTCATATTTAAGCAGTACAACTAACAGAAATCCAATTTTTACACCGAATGATACCTTTGCCTTGCCTTATGTTGACTATCGTGTTTGCGGATCTCCTTTCGATGCTGTGGCCAGTTGTGGATATTCATTCACCTGCGATACCATGAGAATCTATGTCTTTGATAGTCTCACAGCAACATTCAATCCTACTGCACCTTCTTTCTGTAATACAGGACCCGGCAGTGGCGTAAATGTTACTGTTACTGCAAATGGAGGTTTGCCTGGATATAACTACGAATGGCACCTGGGAAGCGGTTCAAATATCATTGACAATGATAGTGTAGTTTTTGCCAACACCAGGAATACCTATAATGTTTATATAACAGACAGGTTAACCGGACCGGGCTGCCCTCCGCTCAGCTTTGGGGTGCCGGTCGATTCATTTGGTAATTCAACAGTTACAGCTTCAAATGATACAACGCTCTGTGCTACAAGCCCGGTCGCATTGTTGACAGCATCTTACGCCAATGCTTCGGGTATAGTATGGTCGGGTGGTTTGGGTGCTTTTACTCCCAATAATACTTCCAGCCCTATTATTTATACCCCAACTGCCGCAGAAGTCGCAACTGGTCATGTCGATATATATGTGCAGGTTAGCGGAATAGGGTCAGGTTGTACACTTGACAGAGATACGGTGAGAATCAATTTCATTGACAGCATTGCAGTGAGCATAAGTTCTACAGCCATCAGCTGTTTTAGTGACCTCTCCAGCTTAGTGGCAACTGTCGATAGTGGCGGGATAGGGCCATTCACTTATCAGTGGAATAATGGAGTTAATTCCCAAAATAATGCTGTGGCTCCAGGAACATATTCTGTCATAGTTACAGATGCGTCGGGTTTGTCCTGCAAAGGCAGCGCAAGTATTTCAGTATTCGATCCCATTGCATTAGATGTTGTAATGAGCAGTGTAGCCGAATCCTTACCCGGAAGCTGCGATGGTTCAGCAACGGTATCGGTTACCGGAGGTGCAGTGCCATACAGTTATTTATGGTCAGGCGGACAAACTACAACAACTGCCACTGCTTTGTGTTATGGGGTTCATCAGGTTACTGTTACAGATGACAACGCTTGTACCATTGTTGGTTCGGTTGTGGTAAATAATGTAAACTGTAATTCTTTGTTAGTTACAGTTGCAAGTAGTACCGTTTTGTGTTATGGCGACTCATCGGCCGCTCTGCATGTAGTTGTTTCGGGTGGTACACCCGATTATAGCTATCTCTGGAGTACCAGATCCACAAATGACACGATTACTGGACTAGGCGCAGGTGCATACACTGTCACGGTAGTCGATGCACTTGGCTGTATACAATTGGCTGTAGCTGAGGTCGTTCAACCGCCAAGGCTGAATAACTTCTTTTCGCAGTTGAACGTAACTTCAATTGGAGGTAATAATGGTCAGGCCACTGCAAATGTAGCTGGCGGCAGTCCATCTTATGCCTATCTTTGGAGTGATGGACAGACTACAATAACAGCTACAGGACTTTCAGTCGGGCCTGCACCCCTTAGTGGAAAAATGTACTATGTTACGATTACTGATGCCAACGGATGTCAGCTTCGGGACAGTGTTTATATCACACAGCCTCCCTGCAATGGTTTGGTTTTGGGTGTAAATATAACGCATGATATTCAATGCTTCGGCGATACGGATGCCGCTGCAACTGTTTATGCAATTGGCGGACAGCCCGGATATACTTATAGTTGGATACCTGGTGGTTATACGACTGCTTCGGCAACTGCCTTGGGTTCTGGTCCTTACACAGTCACAGTTGAAGACGCCAACAGGTGTATTCAATTTCTGGATTTCGAACTATATTCGCCTCAGCAACTCAATGTTGTATTAACTCCAAATGCAGTTTCCTGTAATGGTTTGGAGAATGGTACAATAGAAACTACTGTAACGGGTGGTACTTACCCTTATTATTTCAATTGGTCAAATGGTTCAAATGCTGAAGATTTGGCTTATTTGGAATCGGGCAGCTATACTGTCACCGT
The DNA here is from genome assembly GCA_947441325.1 of Saprospiraceae bacterium. GTDB lineage: Bacteria > Bacteroidota > Bacteroidia > Chitinophagales > Saprospiraceae > Saprospira. The sequence goes on along the minus strand of CANETR010000009.1, from coordinate 1,646 downwards.
TATAGATGCCAACGGCTGCACCTTTATAGCAACAACAGCAATTTTACAACCCAATCCAATAGATTTGCAGTCATTTATTACCAATGTGCTTTGTTTTGGCAATAGTACAGGCGCTATAAGTATCTCTCCCACTGGAGGTGTAATGCCTTATGCGTTCCAATGGTCGAATGGCAGCTCAGCTCAAAATCTGAATAATCTTTCGGCAGGGGCCTATCAGCTCAGATTTATCGATGCAAATAACTGCAGAGATTCAATTATTTTGGATGTAAACAGCCCCGATAGCCTGAGTGTGGATTCGGTAACAATACTTTGTCCCGTAGGAGGAGCAGCTGTCGCAGACATTGTCATTCATGCCAATGGAGGAGTTGGGCCTTATGCTTACTCAGTAAACAATGGATCCGTTTTTGGAACGGTTGGAGATTCTACTTTCACCGTTGCAACAGGTCAGAGTCATGCAATCAAAATACTCGATCAGAATGGATGTGTTGCTGACGCTGCATTTAATGCACTAATCCCGGCAACGGTCAGGATTGATTCCATAAATTTCAACCCTTGCTACCCTGTAGGTACCGCAAATACTAATGTACAGTTTTTTATAAGTGGTGGAACAGGTCCTCAATACCAGGTTTCTGTCGATTCAGGAGCAACTTTTGCAGTTGCCGGACAATATAACCTTACATTAGCAACTGGTCGCAGCTACGGCGTGGTCGTTCGCGATAGTCTGGGTTGCCTTTCTGATATATCTGTAATCGTGCTTCCGACACCTTTCGACGCTTCTAACACAGTAAGCAATTACAATGGATATGGTGTTAGTTGTCTTGGATACAGCGATGGCGCTATAAACGTAAGCGTTGTAGGTGGGGCAATTCCATATTCGTACCAATGGTCGACTGGCCAAATAACACAGGATTTGAATAATATTCTTGCAGGCACTTACAGTTTGACAATTACGGATGCAAATGGCTGTAAATTAACAGAAACTGCTACAATAACAGAACCATCAGGTGTAACTGTATCGGCTTCCGTTACTTCAAATTACAGTGGAGCCCAAATTACTTGCAATGGAGCTGCGGATGGTGCAGTGACTGTGACTGTAATTGGAGGTACAGGAATCTATTCCTACCTCTGGTCCAACGGAAGAACTACAGTCAATAATACAGGCCTGAGTGCTGGCAACTATCATGTAACTGTAAATGACGGAAACAGTTGTCCTGCAATTGCATCTGTAACGCTTACTCAACCAACAGCAGTTACAGCTACTATTTCCTCTTCGGTTAGCGTAAGCTGTTTTGCTCAGGCAACAGGAACAGCGACTGCAGCAGGAAGTGGTGGAACAGGAACTTATAGTTATGTTTGGAACACAATTCCATCTCAAAATACGATAGTGGCGAGCGGACTTTCAGCCGGCACTTACCGAGTAACTGTATCCGATATTAATAGTTGTACTGCAACTGCAAATGTGACAATTACTCAGCCATCTAGTGCAGTAAGTGTTACAGCTTCGGTCAGTTCCAATTACAATGGTTCTCAAATAACTTGTAACGGAGCATCTAACGGAGCTGCAACTGCCTCGGGCAATGGAGGAACAGGAGCCTTTGCTTATGTTTGGAGTAATGGACAAACAAATGCTACTGCCAGCGGACTTG